>CALKUG010000432.1 GCA_937996765.1 uncultured Ignavibacteria bacterium | reverse complement strand
CGGTGTCTTTTGTAATACCGCGTAGTTTTGTTGCATTAATTAATCCTGCGAGAACCACGGTTGCTGTTCCGTGTTGATCGTCGTGCATAACAGGAATTTTAAGTTCGGCTTTAAGCCGGTCTTCAATTTTGAAACATCTTGGGGCTGCAATATCTTCGAGATTTATTCCTCCAAAAACGGGGGCAAGGTATTTGATAGTCTTTATGATTTCTTCAGTATCCTGTGTGTTCAAACAAATTGGAAACGCGTCAACATTCGCAAATTTTTTGAAAAGTGCACATTTGCCTTCCATAACCGGCAGTGCGGCTTCGGGACCAAGATTGCCCAGGCCCAATATTGCGCTGCCATCGGTGATAACGGCTACAGTATTGCCTTTGAGTGTGAGATTGTAAGCTTCTGATTTATCTGCTGCAATAACCTTACACACTTGTGCAACACCCGGAGTGTAAGCAAGTGAAAGGTCGTCGGTATTGTTGAGTTCTATTTTAACTGCTGTAGAAAGTTTGCCTTGTTTGGCGCGGTGCAAATCAACTGAACGTTGATAATAATCGTGGGAGTTATTTGAGGGTTCCATATAAAATTATTCTAAATGTGATTATTTCGGTGAACGCCACCGTTTCAATACTAATTAGTTCAAAAATAAGACATATCCCCACTCAATTACAAGGGGTTCCAAGGGATTATAAAAATAAACTACGGAAAAATAGATTTGGCACAAAAATAAGCTTTTGATCTACTTTAAAGCAGTGCCGTAAAAGTACCAGCTGCCCTTGAAACGTCTAAACTCTTGTGAGATTGTTCTGGTGTTGGTTTTATCAGCTGTTTTTACAGAAATTGTCATGTTTGTAACTATGGAGTTATCTGTAATTGTAACAAATTCAGTAGAATCAACTGAGGTTGTAAAATCAAAATTCTTGAAGGTCATCTGCAAAACTTGTTTCATCATATTATACCCCTCGGCTTGGGGATGTATAGTTTTCATATAACCGGAAACATCTTCGTTATTCAAGCAAATTATCTGAGTATCAATAAGTGTTTTTATAGTATCCTGAACTGTTCCGCTTTGAGCTGATGTATTTGAAAAAGTAATTAGTGTAAAAAATAGTAAACCAAGAAAGTACAAACGCGTGTTCTTCATGAGTTCCAACAGATTGTTAAAGAATGGCTAAAATTAGAGAAATGAATGGATAAAAAAAAGCCCGATTGGAGAATCGGGCTCAATGTAAAATTAAAATGGAAGTTACATTCCTAACATAACGGCGGCTTTATAAATGATTATAGCAAAGAGGGCAGTGATAGGAATAGTAATAATCCAGGCATAGATTAGGTTTATAGTAACCTTCCATCTTACAGCAGATAAACGCTTGGTAATTCCTGCACCAATAATGCACCCTGTTATGGTGTGTGTTGTGCTAACGGGAATTCCGAATGCGGCTGTACCAAACAAAGTTAATGCACCTGCTGTTTCAGCACTAAATCCCTCGAAAGGACGAAGCTTTGTTATCTTTTGTCCCATTGTTTTAACAATGCGCCATCCGCCTGAGAGTGTGCCAAGTGCAATGGCTGCATGACAACTTAACACTATCCATAATGGTATCTCATCGTTGATGTTATGATAACCGGTTGCTACAAGAGCTACAAAAATAACGCCCATCATTTTTTGAGCATCATTTGCACCATGACCAAGACTGTAAGCTGCTGAAGAAACTAACTGTAGTTTGCGGAAATACTTATCAACTTTAGATGGCATCATATTTTTGCACACGTGTAGCGTGATAATTGAGAATATCAACGATACAATAATACCAATCAGCGGTGCAAGAAATATGAAAAGTATGATTCTAAAAACGGAATCATAGTAAACTGCACTAAAGCCGGCTTTGGCTATTGCAGCCCCTACAAGTCCTCCGACCAAAGTATGCGAAGAGCTTGAAGGCAATCCCCACCACCAGGTCATTAAATTCCAGATAATAGCAGCAATCAAACCACTACCAATCAGGGTGAGGTCAACTATAGTATGGTTAATCAGTCCTTTACCAATGGTATTAGCCACATGAGTACCAAATACGAGGAAGGCCACAAAATTGAAAAAGGCCGCCCAAGCAACTGCCTGTCTTGGAGTAAGAACTCTTGTAGAAACAATTGTCGCTATCGAATTTGCAGCATCATGAAAACCATTGATGTAATCGAAAGCCAAGGCAAGGAAAACTATAAAGAGTAATATCGGTTCAATAAACATAGTATATCCGGGTTACTCTTAAGAGTTTTTAATTTGAATTGCGATAATAACATTGGCTGTGGATTGGCACTTATCAGCAGCAGCTTCGAGCATATCCAAAATCTCTTTGGTCTTGAAAATTGTTAATGCGTCCGTCTCAACAGTAAAAAGCATTTTGATTGCACTTCTATAAACTACATCTGCTTCTGACTCAAGGTCTTTCACCGCCTTACACTCTTCGATCACGCCACCGGGTCTTTTCAGATCCTGAATAACTTTCTCGAGTTCTTTAATCTGTTGGACTATTATTGCAGTAAGCTTCTCAGCTTCCTTGATTCTGAAATCAATTCTGTACATATCAATGCGTATAGTTACGGCTAATAGAATATCTCCTATTCCATCAATCTTTTTAGTGAGGGCGTAGATATCCTCTCGATCAAAAGGGGTGATAAAGTTCTTATTAAGTCGCTTTAAAATTCGCGAAGAGACCTCATCACACCTTTTTTCAAGTGGTTTAAGTTTAAGAAAAATATCCGGGTCGTATTTTGGAGCTAAAAAAAACTCGTGACTCAAACGAGCCATTTCCTGCACATAGGAAATCATTTCTTTAAAATCATCGAAGTATTTTTCTTCTTTTGGTAATAGTCCTTTAAACATTTATTTCTCGTTTACTTTGTGATTACAATTAATTATAAATGATTTTTATTTACTGATCTTCGCTTCGTTTATAAATCTCTTCAACTTTGTTTTTGCTAACATCAGTAACGCCAACCATAAGTCCTGCGGTAACTATTGCAGCTCCAATGTATTGGAATGTTGTTACATCTTTACCAAAGAGAAACATTACAAACGGCAGAAGTGCCAAATACACGTTGGTGTAGGGAACCCAAAAGTGTGCGGCAAAACGCGAGAGTTTGAAGAAACCGAAACTGTATATGTACCCGGTAAAACCGGCGGCTATAACAAAAAGAATGGGGATCCAATTATCAGGTATAATATCACCCTCAAACAGTGCAAAAAATTGGTGAAAATCAGTTTTTTTAACTACTTCTTTAATTTCTTCGAGTCGTTCCTCAGGGAGCCCTGCTTTTAAGTGGTACTCTGTTTCGGTGCTATCGTAATTAGCTATAAGGAATTGCTGTTTTTCTGAATCCAACCTATCTAATACACGGACTTGAAAATCGTGTTTTGCAACCTTTTCAGGTAAGTGTGCATTGGTTAAAGCAGCTATAACGGGGAAAAGGAAAAGGGCAGCTGATATAAAAACCATCTTCCAAACTTCTCTCCAAAATACAAGAGCGTTTGGGCCAACTTTTCTCATAGCTGTTTGTACAGTTTTGTTATTAAGCACGTGTTGAGAGCAGAGGCAGCAGTTGATGATAAGAATCCATATAACACCATTAAAATCAAGTGAAGCGCCATGTGCTGCCTTGGTGAGCCCTAACATTGTAGGAATATGAGGAGTTGCTAACCCTATGACCACCAACGAAATACCAATCCAATGTTCTTTTCTGATTGCCGCATTAAATAAAAACTTGCCAAAAAATGGTAAAAAAGCGAGATAGATATTTACATAAGGGGCATAAATATGGGGTGAGTAGTATCTGGGTAAATAAAAGAACCCAATATTTTCTATAACACCGGTAAATGCACAGATAATTATTGTTATCATTGAGACTGCACCCGGCCAGAAATAAATAAGTGGAGTTCCACGAATAAACTCTATTATTACAGCCACGGTTGCCCAAGCTAATTTGGAGAGTTCACGCCACCATGTCATTACCCCGGGAGAGATACCTACAGGTGCTCCACCGGTAAATTGCGGTTGATTTCCCATCCAATTCAGAATATATTGTCCTCCGAGAGCCCCATTTATAATCATTAACCAACCAATGAGTAAAAACCACTCCATAAAAAGCCCAAAATCCTGATTAAGTTCAAAAAATTTAACAAATTGTTAACAAAAATTTAACATTGAAAAATAGTAATTTTTTATAGTTATGTTGTTCTTCTATTAATAAAATCTTTTATGAAAAGTTTAGGCGATTTCCCATTCGAATATTCCTTCACCCGTAAACGGGTGAAATATCTCAGCATTCGTATAACAGGATTGAATATGGTTAGTATTTCAGCCCCCATGCGCATGCCTGTTGCATATATCATTGAGTTTGTGAAGAAAAAAACTCCTCGGATTCTTGAATTGTTCGAGAAATCTAAGGCCGAGAAATATGATGTGCAGCCGGGGAATAGAATTGAGCTTTTAGGTGAATTTTATAAGGTGGAAAAACTCCTCTCGGATGACGAGCCCGTTTATGACGAAAAAACAAAAACTATTTTTTTAGTTACCCCTATTGATAGTCCCGAAAAAAGAAAATGGCTCTACAAGAAATTTGCAGATACGCTTTTACCACTTATGGTTGAAAACGCTTCGCGCGAAATGGGACTTAAATATGCCAATGTTTATATCAAGTTTCAAAAATCCCGATGGGGTAGTTGTACCGCCGAAAAGAATATTTATTTGAACGCAGCTTTAATACGGACTCCTAAGCCAATTATTCGCTACGTAATCATTCACGAACTTGCACATCTTGTTCATATGAATCACCAAAAGCCTTTTTGGGAGTTGGTTGAAACTTATTGCCCCGAGTATAGATTGTTACGTCGTTTCCTTAGAACAAACGGAAACCGTTTGTTGATGATTTAGTTACTCCTTACGTTTAAAACATAATTTTATTAAAAAATCGAAAGGCAAACAATGAGAAAGGTTTTACTCGTTGTTGTAGTTCTGTGCATAGGTGTTTATGCACAATCACAAGTTCTTACTCAAAAATTAGATTCAATACGTATTAAATATAACGTAGTTGGTATGTCAGTTTCCGTGGTTAAGGGGGCGGAAGTGGTTTATACTAAAGGTTTTGGATTGCGGGATGTTGGATTAAACAAAGTTATGACGGATTCCACGAAGTACAGAATCGCCTCAATTTCAAAATCAATTTCAGCAATTGCCTTAATGACTTTATATGATAAAGGACTGTTCTCACTTAAAGACGATGTGAGCAAACACCTTGGTTTTACTTTAAGAAACCCCTCATTTCCCAATGATACTATAACTGTGGGGATGGTGCTTTCGCACACTGCATCATTAAGGGATGGTGCGGGTTACGACGGATTCCTTTCGGCAAGTTATAACGTTAATCCACCACCTGCAATTTCGCAACTACTTGTTCCCGGCGGCGGATATTATTCATCAGATGTTTTTAGCTCGGCTAAGGGTCCTAAGGATTCTTATTTTCAATACTCAAACATCAACTACGGTGTTATAGGTACCTTGGTCGAAAAAATATCGGGCAAACGATTCGACCAGTATTGCAAAGAAGTAATATTCGATAAGTTAGGGATGCAAGCAAGTTATAACGTTGCAGATTTTGCTTCTGTTGATAATATAGCTGCATTGTATCGGAAATCGGGTTCAAGCTGGGCTGTACAAGCCGATGGCTTTGCGGGAGTTAAACCTGCACCTCGCGATTTAAGCAGTTACACAATTGGTGCAAACGGACTCATTTTCGCTCCACAGGGTGGTTTGCGGATTAGTTCTACCGACCTTGCTAAAGTTATGTCATTGCTTATCAACAAAGGTGTTGTTAACGGTGTTAGAATTCTTAGCGAACAAACTACAACGCTCATGCTCACACCTCTATGGAACTACAGCTCAGGGAATGGAAACAACTATTACGGAATTTTCAACAGCTACGGTACGGGCATCAGCAAAACGACCGAACTCCTTTCCGGTGAAGAAATGTTTGGACACCCGGGAGAAGCATACGGACTTATAAGCGATTCTTATTTTTCGGTTAAAGGGAATTACGGAATAGTGTTTATTACTAATGGCGGTCAATGGGGCTATGGTAACTACAGCGGTTGGTACAATGTTGAAGAGGATGTTTATAAAGCGTGTCTTGCAGAATTAAAGAACTTACCGATTAGTGTTGAGACTGAACCGAGTGTCGTTTCCTCATTTGAAATATTAAGTAACTACCCTAATCCTTTTAATCCGGGTACCACCATCGAATATATTATAAAGGAAGAGGGAACAGTAAAAATCTCTCTTTTTAACACTATAGGGCAATTGGTATATTCAGAATCCGTTTTTCAACAAAGCGGAAAAAACTCACACTTGATTCAAGTTGATAATCTTGTAAGTGGTACCTATTTGGCTACTGTTGAAAGTGCAGGCCAAACTCGCTCTCATAAAATATTACTTTTGAAATAAACTATTCAGTTAATGCGTTGGTTTTTGTAAAAGCTAATAGAACATTTAATAAACACGGCAAATTATGAATACAGATAAAGAGCGTTATACACCAATCACATCTGAAAATTTAGTTGAAAATCCCGTTTTTTCGATTATTGTTCTCACATATAAACGCCCTGAGATGTTGGCTTTGACTCTTGAAGCCATTTACAAAAGGATGAGTAACACTGTTCCTTTTGAGGTTATTGTTGGCGATAATAATTCGAAAGACACAACTCCCGAAATAATTTCACGGTACCCGGTGAATAAAGTTGTGTTGAATAAGCAAAACATAAATATGGATTTGTATAAAGATCTGTACGAATTAGCGATAGGCGAGTACCTTTTGGAGATTGACGATGATGTTTTGGAATTGCCTCAAGACTATGACCTCGTATTCTTGAAATATTTCTCAGTGTTTCCTGATTTTGGTGCACTCGCCCTCGATGTTGTTCAAGACCAATATACTGATGGTAGAAAGCTTTCTCGATATATTCCTATTGAACGTGAGGGATTAGTTGTTGATGAAGGATTTGCGGGGGGGTGGGCATTGTGTATAAAGCGAGAGCTCTTTGAAAAAGGAGGCAAATTTGGTACCGAGCAAATAACTGGGCGGACAACAGAAGACGGTATTATTATGAATATTGTAAAAAATAATAATCTCCGTTTTGGCTTGATAAAAGATATAAAATGTTATCATGCTTCGGGTGAATACTATGCAAAAAAATTTGGTTATCTCGAGCGGGAGATGGAAAAATTTAGAATGCAGGGTTTTGACCATCACGCAGATATGATTAAACAGGCAGATGAGTTTATGCAAAAAATAGAAAACCTTATGCGAAAATATGAAGCGGGTAATTTTGTTGAGGTTCTGAATGATATAGAATTATTACCTTACGAGTATTACGCAGATTCCTTAATGGAAAAGCAGATTCTCGAAATTCAAGGATTCTCTTCACTTTCATTAGGCTTGTTTGAAGATGCACGAAGAGTTCTTGAGCGTGTTTTGGAGAAGTGGCAAAGCGGAGCAGCTTATGCAGGACTTGGTGAAATTGCCTTTAGAAACAATAACCCCGGCAAGGCAAGGCAACTTTTTTCTAAAGCTCTTGAATTAGAACCGAATCTACCTCTTGCAAAAAGAAGATTAAAAGAAATTCCCTTATAAAATCTATCAGCTTTTTAATTGTGAGATGGCGTAGCATGTTACTCCACAATTCTCAAGGTGCTGAATTCCTTGCTCTAACTCAGTAGTCATACCGTTATCATACAAATGATAGAGATGAGATTCAATTAAACTTGGTGCAACTGAAATCAAATGGTCGCACGTTGCAATTTCATCATAATCATACGTTTCTGTATTTACCAGATTTATTGCTTGTTGCGGGCACACAGAAGCACATGACCCAAATCCCGTGCACCATTTTTGATTGGTGAGCGAAGCCCTGCGATTATGGATATCGATTGCCCCTTGAGCACAAGCCGAAACACAATTACCGCAACCATCACATTTATCGTGGTCTATTACAATTACTTTTCTCATACCTCTAAGTTACTCTCTTTGTTTCGAAATGTTGTGAGTTCAATAAAAAAATCAGTACATTTCAATAAATAAATGGATTATTTAATTCACGAGGGAATATGTTTTTTGCACACAAATCAATAGCGAATAACACAATATCACATACTGATTTATTAGATGATTTTTATAAAAATCCGTTGCAGTATATTTTGCTTTTTCCAACAAACAGAAAAGTACGTGATTTCACTCTACAAGTTTTAACAAAATCCTCACATAAAGCCATTTCACTTTCCAACCTTCACACAATTTACACGTTGGCGCAGACATTGTTCACTGAGGGTAACCCTAAATATAAACTTATTTCAGATCCTGAAGCGGGGTTATTGCTCAGCAAGGTAATTGAAAAAAACAAAGCAAAACTTAAACACCTAAATTTTAAAAATTATATACCACAAGGTAGTGTTGAAAAACTAAGAATGCTTATCCGCGAGTATAAACGCAATGGAGTGGAAGCCGAGATGATAAGTCAATTGGTTCCGCAGTTAACCAACAGTAGGGAACGCAATAAAGCCCACGATATAGCCCTGATCTATAAACACTACGCCGAAGAATTGGCAAAGTTCGAACGTTTTGAAATTGGTGATGTTTACCGAGTGATAAAAACAAAGGAAGATGCAGAATTTAAGTCTCGTTTGGATGAGCAATTCCCTGGACTTAAAACTATTGTTGTTTATGGTTATGCAAGTTTTTCTGACCCCGAAATTAAATTACTAAAACGCTTGAGTATGATAGAGGGTATTAAACTTTACATTGAAGTTGATTATGCAGAAAATAACAATGCTCTTTTTGCTTCTGCAAAAGATACTATTAAAATGCTTGAGAAAAATGAATTTACAGAGATATCTGCATTGAATATTGCTGATGCAAATCCTCTGCACAATTCACTACGCAGAGAACTGTTTAGTGTTCATAAGCTTATCACATCAGTTCAAAATAAAAAACTGGCTCTTGCAAATTCAACAGGTAGTGAAAAGCAAAGCAAACTGATACTTAAAAATTTGAAAGAGTATGCTACTACCGAAGAAGAGTTACGAGGGATAACGGTTCAGATTAAACATCTACTTAAAGAAAATGCAAAATTAAGCCCGTCAGATTTCGCTATTGTTGTTCGCGACTTAACGCCGTATGCAAAAATTGCTCCCCGTGCATTTAGTACGGCTGGAATACCGCTTAATTCCACAGCAAGATTGCAACTTTCGGAAATGTTCTCGGTAAGTGCTCTGCTTACACTTTTGGATGTTGTTGCAACGGCTTTTCACGGAAAAAGTATCGAACGAGCGTATCTCACGTTTTTAGGTGATGATAAAAATTTGTTACCAGAACTACAAGCAGTTTTAAAGTATGGTAAAAAGATGAGAGGACTTTCCTCGATATTACAAAGCATTGAAGACCTCAAGCCCAAAACTAAAACAGAACTCTATGAATATGGCTTAACACCTGAGAGCATAGCACATGCAGAATTATTAATGCAGTCTCTTGTAAAAAAAGTACGCGCTTTTATTAACAAAGAGGGCAAAGAAGTTCATTCGAGTTGTACTCCCGAATTTTTTAAAGAGAGTTACAAAAAACTTATTGTAGATTCAGGCATCATCGACCAGCTTTTACAAATGGATGAGCAATACAAGGAATTAAACATTAAGTCCTTAGATAGAACCATTCCTATTGTTGATGCAGTCTGCGATATGATAGGTTACGAGTTACGTGAGAAAGGTCATGAACGCGAACAATTTAAGCTATTTAAAGATGCAATTGTTGTTGCACTTAAAAACGCTAAAATAAATGCTCAGGAAATTATGAATCAAGGGGTGCTTATGACTACCTTTGATGAAATACGAGGATTAAAAGCACGCTACCTGTTTATTGCAGGATTAAACGAGGGAATTGCTCCGGCGATGTTCACTGAGGATTCACTCTATGTTGACCCTGCTTCTGCAGGAGATGAGACTGAAATGAGAGATCGAAAAAAGCAGTCACTTAAGGATAATCTCAATACGGAAAAATATTTGTTTTACGAAACTTTATTGGTGTGTAATGAACCGGAGAATGTCTATTTCTCGAGATACAAACAAGAAAAAGACCAGCCATTTAGTAAGTCTATGTTTCTTGATTATCTGATTCCTTTTTATCCTGCTATTCAACAAGAAGAAACAACTATTGAAACTTTGGTTTCTGTTGAAGAAGCAGAAAAAGTAGCAACTAAATTATACCTGCAAAATGCCTTAAATGGAAACATTGATTTTAATGCATTGCTTGGCACAGAATTATTGGACAAACTACAGGACACTCAGCAATTCAAATCCTATGAAGAGCAAGTTGATGCTGATGAGGCCAGAACGCAGTTAACACATTACTCTGAAAATAAAAAGTTCTCAGCCACACATTTTGAAACGTATGTGCGTTGTGGATATAAATACCTTGCTCGATACATATTGAATCTCAAGGGTGAGTTAGATATTGAGGATCATGAAGAGAATTTGCTTATCGGGAACATATTTCATTCAATTGTTGAAAAATACCTCAATCAAATTATCGAGAATTTTAATCCCTCGACCTGGCAAGAATACAAAACAGCTTTGGAACAAAGTAAGCCGCGATTAAAAGAGATTGCTTTTGATGAGATTATTAAAAACTTTCTTTTATTAAAGGATACTGGAGATTCGGAATCAACATACACCATAGCTGCAGGTTGGTTTTTTGAAGTTATTAGATTGTTTGGCAATCCTAATGATACAGAAGCATTTGAATATTCACTGCTTGGTAGGTTTTACAAAGGTGAGTTAGACGTTCTTGATTCTACGGATGGTGAAAATTTCATCCCATGGAAATTTGAGTTGGCAATAGATAGCAATAGCACCTCTGTTTTGGGTCGTTCTATATCAGGGAGAATTGATAGAATTGATAAAAGTGAAGAAGGCAATGCCAGGGTAGTTGATTACAAAACAGGAAAAGGGGAGTTTGATTCAGGATTAAAAAAACACTTTGCATACATTCAATTACCTTTGTATGCAGAATATGTAAAACAGGAACTGTTGGGTGGTGAGGATGGCGAAGTTGACGCTGTTCATATAACTCCAAAAGGTAAGAAATACGTAAATACTATTGTTAAAAAGGCAGAAGACTTGCAACCTTATTTTGATGGAGCAATAAACCGAGCGAAAGAAGTACCATCGGAAATTAGTGGCGGAAAATTCCACCACAGCATACTTAGTGATGCAGGGAAACAGCTTGCCGGTTGTGAGTACTGTGAGTACAGCGGATTTTGCCGAATGGAAGAATACTTTAATGCTCAAACTGACGAAAAAGGAGAAGGTGAAAACTTCGATAGCTCAACAGAGAGTTAAGGCTTGTAGCTAAGTTAATAATTTATCATTATATTTGCACATAGTGTTTAATGAAATGCATTCAAGCATTTCTTGACTTAAACAACCCTTTTTATTAGTTTTGTTAAACCACTGTAAGAATCCTCGCAGTTTTTACGGTGGTAATTTTTTTTAAATAATCGGATTTACAATGAGTGAACTTAGTGCTGTGTATCTAACCCAAGACAGGTTGATTGAACTTGAAAGAGATTTAAATCATATGAAAACTGCCGGGAGGAAAGAAATTGCCCAAAAAATTGCGGATGCTCGTGCCCATGGTGACCTTTCTGAAAACGCCGAATATGATGCTGCTAAAGAAGAGCAGGGATTATTCGAGATGAGGATTGCAAAATTGGAATCTATGCTCAGTAGAGCACAGATAATTGATGTATCAAGCTTACCACATGATATAGTACATATACTTGCGACTGTAAAAATTCGTAATCTTAAAACGAACAATGAATTTACCTATATGCTTGTTTCTCCTGAAGAAGCAGATTCTTCGTTGGGTAAAATTTCAATTACTTCGCCCATTGGCTCTGCTTTGATGGGTAAAAAAGCCGGGGAAAAAGTTGCAGTTAAAGCACCTGCCGGTATTATTGATTTTGAACTACTTGCAATTGACTAATATCAGCAATTGAATGACGAATCTTACATACGACTGACTATTGCCTTGGCAAAAAAGGGTTTAGGCAACGTAAGTCCTAACCCATTAGTTGGTTGTGTAATTGTAAAGAACAGTAAAATAATTGGTGTAGGATTTCATGAACAGTATGGCGGTCCCCATGCTGAAGTTAATGCAATAAACAGTGCTACCGAAGATGTTGAAGGTGCATCGTTATACGTAAATCTGGAACCTTGTAGCCATTTTGGTAAAACCCCACCGTGTGCCGATTTGATAATCGAGAAAAAACTCTCCCGTGTTGTAATTGGTACTTTAGATATGAATCCTGTTGTATCGGGTAAAGGTGTCAAGAAGTTGATGGATGCAGGTATTCAAGTAAAAGTGGGTGTGCTTGAAAACGAATGTATGGAACTCAATCGTTTTTTCTTCAAGTATATCAGTAAAAAAATACCTTACATCACTCTGAAGATTGCTCAAACACTCGATGGAAAAATTGCCGACATCAATCACGATTCTAAATGGATATCTGGTTCAGGTTCGAGAAGATATGTTCATCTTTTGCGGTCTCGATACGATGGAGTGTTAGTTGGTTCAGGAACGGTGAAAGCCGATAACCCCCGTTTAACCGTGCGAATGACAGAAGGTAGAAACCCTGCAAGAATTATCCTCGATGGCAAGCTGAGTCTCTCACTCAACTCTAACTTACTTGTGCACCCGGGTTTGGGTGGTAAAATCATAATTGTTACTTCCAAAGATGCACGCAACAAACCCAACAAAATGGAAAAGTTGGTGCAGAGTGGTGTTCAATTGGTTTTTGTGAGGAAGAATCCCGATGGAAAGCTTAATCTAAAAGATGCCCTTAAGGAGTTAGCGAAGCTCAACATCACTTCAATTTTGGTTGAAGGAGGGGGTATGGTTTATACCTCATTTTTAAAAGCCGGATTAGTTGATGAAATGAGAGTATTTGTTTGCCCTAAAATTATTGGTTCAGGCGTTTCATCTTTTGGTAATATGGACATTACCTCAATTAAAAAATCTGTAAAAATGAAAATAGTCTCTACCGAACGTTACGGTGATGATATTATGATTGAAATGCGTTCCAAGTAGCTTATGAGTAAGGAAAATATCTATGTTTACGGGTCTTGTTGAAGAAGTAGGAACTATTGCAAAAAAAACACCTTATGGCGGTGGATTTGAATTTGAAATTGAATGTTCAAAGGTTTTAGAAAGTGCTCAAGAGGGTGATAGCATTAATGTTAATGGTGTCTGCCAAACTGTTACTAAAATTACCTCAAACTCTTTTACTGTAGTTGCAGTTGAAGAAACTCTTAAAAAAACTACCATGGGTGGTTTTTACCAAGGCAGTAAAGTTAATCTCGAGCGTTCACTTTTGGCTTCCTCACGACTTGGCGGGCATTTTGTTTTAGGTCACACCGATGTTACCGGCACTATTACCTCAATCGAAAAACTTTCTGCGAGTACAAACTTTACCATTGCATTTCCGAAACAATTCGCAAAATATATGGTTCCTGTTGGCTCCATTGCCGTTGATGGAATTTCGCTCACCTGTGCAGAAGTTTTTTCTGATTCATTTAAGGTTGCGATTATTCCGCATACTATTGCAAATACAGTACTTAAATACAAATCTATTGGCGACCCTGTAAATCTCGAGTTTGATGTACTCGGAAAATATGTGGTAAAATTGTTAGGCAAAGAGCCTGAAGCCGGCACTACTTATAGCTCTGATTGGTTGAAGGAAAACGGCTTTGAAGCTTAGCTCGGAGTTACTTTCGAAAGTGACTGCGTTTTGCAGTGAAAAGAAACTGTTTGAGCATACAAATACCATTGTTGTTGGCGTTAGTGGGGGAGTAGATTCGATGGTACTCCTGCATATGCTCCAAAGAATAAAGCTCAAATTCAACTTAGAAATAATTGCTTCCCATCTCAATCATGGAATACGTGGTGAAGAGGCATTAAGTGACGAAGAATTTGTAAAATCTTATTGCCTCACACATGGGATACAATGTTTTGTTGAGAAGGCAGATATCCCGAGTATAGTGGCTCAGAAAAAAGAAAGTCTCGAAGCAGTTGCAAGAGATGTTCGATATAAGTTTTTAGAATCTGTTCGTGTACAGTTTCAAAATGCAAAAATAGTCACAGCCCATCATGCCGAGGATAATGCCGAAACGGTTTTATTTAACATACTTCGCGGAACAGGGCTCGCCGGTAGTTCGGGAATTGCAGTAAACTCGGCAACTTTATGCCGTCCGATGTTAGGGATTCGGAAGTCGGAAATTCTTGAGTATGCACAAATTGAGGGCATTCCCTTTAATGAGGATAGTACCAATAGTAATACCGACTACACAAGAAATTTTATTCGTTTGAATTTACTACCGCTGATTGCTGAGCAAGTAAACCCAAATATTGTTGAAACACTCAATAATTTTGCAGCGATATCAGGACTCTATAATGACTACTTCACGGAATTAACTCAACAAGTTCAGGGGGTTACTGTCGAAGAGTATGACAATATGATAGAGCTAAACCTCGAAAAAATCAAAAAACTGCCTAAAGCACTACTTGTTGACTATTTAAGATTTAGGGTTTTAGAGAAATTTGCAGTAAATTTAGTGTACAATAGTGTAAAAAAACTTGTTGACGTTATAGATAGTACGATACTTGGGGAAATTTATTCAGATAGCCGTCTAACTATAGAAAAAGAACGTGATTCATTATTACTTCGCACATCCGGTTATGAAAGAATAGAAAGTAAAAACGTTGTTGTTCCGCTACCGGGTAAAGTAGAAATTGATGGATGCACATTAACTTTTGAAGATGCTTCTGCCGAATCGGTGTTGATAACATCAGATCCAACAATTGAGTACTTTGGTTTTGAGAAAGACGTAAAAAGTTTAACAATTCGCACATGGAAAGCCGGAGATTGGTTTAAGCCAATTGGAGGCAGGGGAAAGAAAAAGGTGTCAGATTATTTAACGGATGCCAAAGTTAAGCATCGCGATAGAAAAAGAGTGTTGGTGGTTACTGAGGGAGATGCTATTGTTTGGTTGGTAGGTTTAAGAATGGATAACCGTTATTCAGTTACGCGTAAAACAAATCGAATTGTGAAAGCAACTTTAATTTATGAATAATCCCGAAACAATTACTGTTGATGATTTAACTTTTGTTCCCTTTATTACTGAGGAACAAATTCAAGAGCGTATAAAAGCATTAGCTCAAGAAATTGAAGAGAAGTTTCGCGATAAAGATCCAATATTTATTGGAGTACTGAATGGCTCTGTTTTTTTTATAACAGATTTACTTAAAAATTATGTTTCACCTTGTGAAATTGACTTCCTGAAGCTTTCCAGTTATCATGGAACGGGCTCAACCGGAATGGTAAAACTTCATAAGGATATAAACGCAAAGGTGAACGATAGGCACGTGATAGTTGTTGAAGATATTGTAGATACGGGCCTCTCGTTACAGTTTTTAAAAGATTTGATTTTGAGGCAAAATCCGGCATCGTTAAGCATTGCAACATTGCTTTACAAACCGGATAACGACAAGTATAAATTGCCAATTGACTACATAGGATTTACAATCCCTCCGGCTTTTGTAATCGGATACGGATTAGACCTTAACCAACGATTTAGAAATTTACGTTCAATTTATGTTTTAAAAGAAGGCGGTAATTAACCGGTGAAAGAGATGATGAATTTATTTTCAGAAGACAATAAAGAAAGAGAACCAAGACCTCCAAAACCAAATCGTGGTCCACAAAACAATAAACCCGATGGTGACTTCGATTGGTCTAAAATTATCCGTATGGTTTTTGGATGGGGTGCAGTTCTTATAGCCGCTATTATTGTTGTGCAGCTATTCCAAACCGATCAGACTACCTATACCGAGGTATCATTTAAACAATACCAAGAATTTGTAGCCAACGATAAAGTATGGAAAGCTTCAGTAACCAAAACCGATATTAATGATTACTTCTTTAAAGGTGATCTTCGCGCTGAAGAGTTAATTAATATTAACGGTAAAGATGTAAAGGTTAAAAACTTTACTGTCTATTTGCCCGAACCAATTATTGAAGAGCAAAAAGCCGTTTGGGTTGAAAAAGGTATCAACTATACATTCGAGAAACAGTCGAATGAATGGATGAATATCATTTTAAGCTTAATTCCATGGATTCTTATTATAGGACTTTGGATTGTTTTTATGCGTCGTATGCAAAATGGTGGACAGGGTGGTACCCGCGGTATTTTCACGTTTGGCAAAAGCAAAGCAAAACTCATTACTCAGAATAGTAATCGTGTAACATTTAAAGATGTTGCAGGCGCAGATGAAGCAAAGGCAGAGCTTGAAGAAATTATAGAATTTTTAAAGGAACCTTCAAAGTTCCAACGCCTTGGCGGTAAAATTCCTCGTGGTGTTCTTTTGTTGGGCCCTCCCGGTACCGGTAAAACATTATTAGCCCGTGCAGTAGCAGGCGAAGCCGGTGTGCCATTTTTCTCTATCTCCGGTGCAGACTTTGTTGAAATGTTTGTCGGTGTTGGTGCATCACGTGTGCGCGATTTATTCGAACAAGGTAAACGTTCAGCTCCTTGTATCATTTTTATAGATGAGATTGATGCCGTAGGCCGTCACCGTGGTGCCGGTTTAGGTGGTGGACACGATGAGCGTGAGCAAACTCTCAACCAATTATTGGTTGAAATGGATGGTTTTGAACAAAACAGTGGTGTTATTATCATTGCCGCTACTAACCGTCCAGATGTTCTCGACCCAGCGTTATTGCGTCCCGGTAGATTTGATAGACAAGTAGTAGTTGATAGACCCGATGTAAAGGGTCGCGAAGGAATATTACGCGTTCATACCGCTAAAATACCACTCTCCGAGGAAGTAAACCTCGAAGTACTTGCAAAAGGTACACCCGGTTTAGCAGGTGCAGAGCTTGCAAACTTGGTGAACGAAGCAGCATTGCTTGCAGCACGTAAAAATAAAAAACGTGTTGATATGTCTGACTTCGAAGAAGCCAAAGACAAAGTGATGATGGGTATGGAACGTAAGAGTCTCATTATCTCCGAAAAAGAGAAAAAGACTACTTCTTATCATGAAATTGGTCACGTGCTTGTAGCTCGTATGATTCCCGAAGCAGACCCTGTGCATAAAGTAACCATTATACCCAGAGGCCGTGCATTAGGTGTTACCAGTTATCTGCCGGTTGATGAAAAACATACTTATTCCCGTGATTATTTACAAGCAATGATAACCTACGCATTAGGTGGTCGTGCAGCGGAAAAACTAATTTTTAACCATTTTACTACCGGTGCCGGAAACGACATCGAAAAAGCAACCAATATTGCGCGCAAAATGGTTTGCGAGTGGGGAATGAGTGATAAATTAGGTCCGCTTAACTACGGTAATAAGGAAGAAGAAGTATTTCTTGGTAAAGAGATGCATAAGGGTCGCACGCATAGCGAACAAACTGCTGTTCTTATAGACGAAGAAATTCATGCAATTATTATAGATTGCGAAAACAGAGCAATAAAGATTCTTGAAGATAATATTGAGTTATTACACAAGCTTTCACTCGAACTATTGGAGCGTGAAATACTCGATGCCGATGAAATTGATAAAATTATACACGGTGAAGAGTTACCTCCAATGGAAAAACCAAAACATAGTGCAGGTGATAAATTACCTGAATATGTAAAGGAAATGTTAGATAAAAGAAACTCCAGTGGTGATTCATCAAGTGATGCTCCCGAAGGCGCAAAAGCGTAGGTAAGCACGTTTAGATGAGCAATTCCTCAGGATTCATAGATTATAAGTCGGAGATACTGCGCAAATCAATTCATTTGAGCAGTATCTCTATTCCTGTTATTTATTATTTTATTCCGCAAAGTACTGCATTAATTATATTAACAGCATTAGTGGTCTTTGCCTTTGTTGTTGATTTAACTCGCATCTATTTGCCTTCATTTCGCTCCACGTTCAACAAGTTTTTTGGTAGTTTATTACGTCAGCATGAGATAGACACAAATAAAAAAAGTTTATCAGGGGCTACTTACGTTCTACTTTCCGCACTTCTTTGCGTTGCAATATTTCCCAAACTCATTGTTATTACTGCTTTTTCTATTTTAATTATCAGTGATACCGCTGCTGCACTTATTGGCAGAAAATTTGGAAAACGTCCGTTCCTTCGCAAAAGTTTAGTGGGAACCTTTAGCTTTTTTGTTTCGGCAGTGATTGTGGTATTAGTTGCACCAAAATTACAGTATTCACCCGTGGAATACGTGATTGGTGTTATTGGTGCAGGAGTAGGAGCAATAATTGAGAATATTGTAGAAGGTGTTCTCGATGATAATCTTGCGATCCCCATTTCTGTTGGTGCTGTAATGCTTTTCCTCTATACAGTTTTATTCCCCGGCATTAAGCTCATTCTTCCCAATACCCCCCTCTAAGTTAGTTCTACTTAAACTTATTTAATAGCTTGTAACATTTGCTCCGGAATAACTAACTCCGGTATATTCTTCTGTACTTTTTGGATGTAGATTTTAGCCCGCTCGGGTTTGTTGTATGCCAATTCATATTGGGCACGCTGTAAAAGCATTTCGCCAATTATTTCAGTTTCCATAAATGCGCAGTAGCTATTATTCCGATTGGCTTCAAAGTTGAAATCGAAGTTAGGTAATGGGGCTTCAATATATGCGGTATCTGTTGTAACACGATAGAAAAACAAATCGGGTACTAAATTTACTCCCTCGGGTAAAGGAATCTCTTTCCGTTGTATCTCATTCATTACTAACTCGAATGATATATAAACAGGCCGTTTTTCAACTGCTTTTCGAATCAAAGTTTCAAAAAAAGATCGGTAGGAAATTTCCAGAGTATTGGGGTTAAATTCTTCGTCTAATTCAAAAGGGGTAACAAAGTTCACAAAAGCATCAGACTCAGCTTCAACAAGCTTATAAACGTCGTTATGGTGTACTTTAAGCAAATGATGATACCAAGAGCGACGCACCAATTCCTTTTCAATGATATCAACATCTGTCCTTACTTTTTCAACACTTTGTACATAGAGTGATGGAGAGTAAAAATAATCCCAGAGATACGTCAAAAGCACTGCGTTTGGCTCCAATGAATTGAGTGCAGTTTTAGTATAATCTTCAAAAAGCGTTGTTGAACTTCTATTTACGGCGGGGAAGGTAAACCCAATGTGTAAAGATAGAATGAGTGCAACTAAAACACCACCCACTAACAATCGTTTTTGAGTTAGCTTATCAAAAATCACTGCAAAGCCCATTGCCGCTGATAATGCCAAAGCTATGTAGGCGAGTAAAAAGTAAGTATCAATATCAACGATATCGTAATTGATGGAGTAACCCACAGTGCCAATTACGAGTAGGGTAATAAACAAAAACAACTTTTTACTTTTTGCAAATAGTGCAACTAAACCAACTAAAATAAAAAGCACGCCTCCGGTAAACTCTTTCGGGAAATTTGATATAAATTGCGAGAATTGTTTGGCTGCTGAGTCACCACCGGTAAATAACCACACCGAGTACTGTTTGCCTAAAAAGTGTCTCATAAAACTATCATACGTAACCGGATTTCCCCAATTAAGGAGCGGTTCAAAACTTGCACGAATGGGAAGATAGCTATACATAACTACAAGCGTTAGCACTGCAAAAGGCAGGGCTTTTGCAATGGAGAGAAAGGTGGATTTTTCAAATTTATATTTTGCAAAAAATAGGACTGCATACGCCGGTAATAAGAGTATGGTTGTCATGTGGTTTGTGAAACTTAACGCTAAGGTAACTCCCGTTAAAATGAGCGATTTGTAACTCAGTGGTTCCTGCGAAAAATACATTTTCAAAAATGTAAAAAGTGAAATAGTAACAAGCAGAAGGTGTAACGAATACACTTCTGTAGCGGTGCTCTGTAGCCAAAAAGTTTTGGAAACCGCAAGCAGAATACCGCTTAAAACAGAAGCTATAACGATAACCGGTTCGGTAAACGCCTGCTTAAGTTCATTAACTTCTGCTTTGTGTTTGGCCCCTTTGGATTGTGTGGCACTCAGTTTTGAGTAAGTGATATTAGCGAGAAACAGGGAAGCTGTTTGAATAAAGACTCCAACAGCCGCAGCGGTATAAACACCGGCTAACAAATTCATTTGATATGCTTTAGCAAAAGGTAGGGGCAATAAACCCCAAATATAACCCAACATGGTAAACAGAGGATAACCGGTGGGGTGGGCAATACCTGCTAAAAGTTGTACAGCTGAAAGCTCGCCTGAATCTATTTCCACAATTCCCGGTGCCATTGAAAACAAATAAAAAACGAAAACTACTATTGCAGTTATAAGAGCGTAATACTTTAATACTATTTTCATATTGTTACGATTATCCGATAGTTCTGGTATAAAAATTATTTACTGACTTTTTAACCTCGTTGAGAGAACTCTCAAACTCTTGTACTGTGTTAAACTCTAAACTTTTTGCAAGTATTTCTTTTTTCTCTGCTTCGTCGCTGAGCACGTCAGATGAGGTTCCTGTTACTACTTCGTTCATTAGCAAAAGGTGACGTAAAAATCGTGAGCATGCCTTCTGATATTCCATTTCTACCTCAGTTATGATTCCTGTATCATAGAGCAAATTGAGGATTTTTCCATTGCTGCTTCCTAATGCTTCTTTATACATTGAGGGAGAACACATAACCGAATACTGCAGTGCAAAATCTAAATCCGATAGTCCGCCCTTGCTCCGCTTTATCGAAAAAGGCACGGTATAAGAAGTAGCTTTAGGGTAGAGTTTAACACGCATTGATTTCACCTCTTTTTGAAGAAAAGTGCGTTCAATGCTTCCCAATTTAGTAGCAACAAGGTCAATTAATTCATTATAAAGATTCTGCGAACCATAGAGCATTTGCAATTTGGTATAAGCTTGAAACTCCCAAACCGACATTCTGTTTTGGATATACTTTTTATAGTTAGCCATATCCCAAATAATTACACTGGTGTTTCCTTCAGGACGTAAACGACCATCTATTTTGAATGGACGTATTAAATCGGTGATTTTCTTCATTAGTTCAAAAAATATACCTTGTATTTCCGGGTAAGTCTCGTTTGAGCGTGAGATAAACAAAAGGTCAATATCAGAATTAAAGCGCATTTCACCTGTTCCTAAACTACCTGCCGTGCAAACGGTAAACTCAAAATCGGGGGGGAGCTGAGACACCAATTTTTTAATTTGTTTAAGCAACGTTCCGCGAACGGTTAATTGGAGAAGTTTTGAAACTTCGTCGGCGGTTACAATTCCCAGTGTAAATTGTACACTTAAAGCAAATAGAATAAAGGTTATTGAGTTGGGTGACTGCTCCGAAACATCAAAAGAATCAAAAACATCACCTGAAAGCAGGTAATCTCTCAGCAAATTACTATCCGCTATAAGATTTATACTAAGTTCACTTCTTTCTGAAATTTTAAGAACTGCACTTAAAAACGCGGGATTTTGCATTGATTTGTACCAGAGCGAAGGGGGAGTGCCGCTTCTGAGCAATCGTACCAAATTGGAAAGGGTTTTGTCGGGTGTAACGGTTTTGGAAAGTTGAGCCAATAACTCGGTTTCAATTGACTGGTACAATGCAATAGTTTGCGAATCGAATGATTTTTGGTCAAACAACCCCTTCCCCTCACTTAAGAACAACAAATTGCTTTGGGCAAGTTTGGGGTTCTTAAATGCGATTGTAGGAGCCGGTGCGTTGGACTCCGCTCCCAAAACTGAATCGTAAAACTCGAGTACGTATTTTCTATGGCTGTTTATTGTTTCATCAACTGCTAATGGTTTTGATAAACCGAGAAAAGAAGTCAAACGATTGAGCGTTTCTCCTTCTGCGGGAATTTCGTGGGTTTGATGGTCGTTCATCAGTTGAAGGAAATGCTCTGTTTTGCGAAAAAGGATGTAAGCCGTGCTGAGCTTTTTGTATTCGTTCTCTGAAATGAGAGATTCGTTTTCCAGAGCTTTAAGCGCAATAAGGGTATTACCTGTTTGAATATCAGGATATTTACCTCCGTTGAGTAATTGAAGAGCTTGAACCGGAAACTCAATATCACGAATTCCGCCACGTGAAAGCTTGATATTTGCAACTTCAGTGCTCCTGCGCTTTATTTCTCTTAGTCGCCTGATTTGTTGCACAGGACTCTGTTTCTGCACTTTAGGGTAAATAAAATAATTGATGCGTTGTTTGAATTGTTGGTACAAGCAATCGGAACCGGCAACAAACCCAATTTTGATGAGCATTTGCCTTTCCCAATCCTCGCCCTTCACTTCGTAATACAACAAATAATCGTTAATGCTACCACAGAGCGGGGCACTTTTACCGTAGGGACGTAAACGGAAATCAATTCTGTATAAATATCCCTTGGGGGTAAGTGTGGAACCCGATTCAATAAACAGCTTTGTTACTGCAGAGAAAAAATCGA
>CALKUG010000431.1 GCA_937996765.1 uncultured Ignavibacteria bacterium | reverse complement strand
AATTGCATAATTGCACGTAAATCTCTTCGCCTGCCCCGTACATCTTTTCCACGCTCAAGAATTATGGGTTTAATTCCATGCTCTAAAAGTCGTAAGGCGGCAAACATTCCTGCAGGACCTCCACCGACAATAACCACCTTTTTACTTCCCGTTACTTCTTTGTACTCTACAATCGTGGGTTTATTCTCAATTTCCTCACCAATGCCAACTTGGTAAACAGAACGGTAAATGGGGTGTTTGCTTCTTGCGTCGAGCGAACGGCGGAGTATCTTAAAGCCTGAAATACTTTCCTTTGATGTTTTTAATGTGCGTGCAATTTGGGATAGTATTTCACTTGCGTTGTCTTTATTTTCGGGGCTTAAAGTAATTTCTACTTCTTTTTTCATAGTTTTCTGTTCCCTTTCTATGGGAAAAAGCTTATTGAGGTTTGAGTGGAACTAAATGTTAAGAATTAGAGTCTAAATTTAAAGAAATTCTCTGCACTAAAGGCGTTATGCTTCGTAAATTATTTGTTTTTAGTTTGTTTTTGATTCTCTTTGGTATTGTTACTCAGGCACAACCTGATAACAATCGATTTATGTTAGCCCAAAATTTTGTGCAAATTGGTGAATATAAACGCGCAGCAGAAATTTTGGAGTCTCTCTACAAACAACAACCCGATAATCTTCCGGTTTTCGACCTTCTAAACCAAGTTTACATTCAACTGAAAGAATATTCAAAATCCGAAACTATTCTCACAAATCGCATTAATAAAAATCAGGGCGATATTTCCGCAGTTGCACAACTCGGTAAAACTTATTTTTTATCCGGCAACCCTGAGAAAACCAAATTACTTTTTGAAGAGAATTTAACAAAAAATCCCACCAATGTGGGATTCTTCAGGTTATTCTCGAACGTTTATTTAGAACTTCGCTCATTTGACGATGCCATTCAACTACTGCAACGCGGCTCGGTTGCTTCAGGCAATCCCGATATGTTCTCGATGGAAATTGCCTACCTCTACAGCATTACCATGCGTTATACCGAAGCGGCAGAATTGTATGCAAACACTTTGCGTGCACGCTCCCCTAATTCATCGTTATTGGAAGGAAGAATATTACAATACATTGATAAGCCGGATGCCCTTGAAGCTACTTATCGTGTTTTTGTTAAAGAGATTCTGCGAGATAACCGCGAATATCTTAACATTATGATAAATCTCTGTATTCTCAAAGGCGATTTTCCTTTAACCAAGGAGTTAGTGTTAGAAATCGAATCGTTAGAGCGAGTGCCGGGTTATAGCACTCTCATTTATGCAGATAGATTATTGGATTTGCAGCGATACAACGAAGCAAATTTGTTGTTGATACAATTTGCTGAGAGTTATACAGAATCAACCTATTTGCCTCAGATTCAATTCACCATGGCAAAAACAGGCGAGCTTATTGTTCTTTCCGGTTTGGATTCTGTTGATTCATGGAAACCAATGAAAATCGCAACAACTCCACCCACAGCTATTGTGCAAAAAAGTATTGAATCGTATCAACTTATTGCTAATAAATTTCGGGGACAGGAATTCGCTGCCGAATCCCTATTAAGAATAGCTCGTTTGGAACAACTTTCCGGCAATCCTGCCTCAGCCGAGCAACATCTCAACGAACTATTGCAATTGTACCCGATGTCGAAGCACGCATCAGAAGCAGTCTCTTTAGGTGCTCTCTTATTTATTGAGCAAGCACAGTACTCAAAAGCAACTCGAATTTTGGAACAAGGTTTTAAACTCAGGAACCTGACACCGCAGGATACCGTTGAATTTAGATTTTACTCTGCCTTAAACGATTTATTCCAAGGGAATATCGAATCTGCGCGAATCCAATTGGCTTCAATCAGCAATGCAAGTGCTTCGGATCAAACAAATGATGCATTGCTGCTCTCAATGGCATTGAACCCACAATTGGCCGATTCACTCACCCTCATAAAGTTTGGAAATGCCACAAAATTAGTATTCCAAAAACAATATGATGCGGCATTAGAGCTTTTTGCTGAACTTTCTTCGGTCGAAAATGCTTATATTGTAAGACAAATATCCGAAATTAAGGTTGTAGAAATACTTGTAGCTCTTAACCGCTACGAAACTGCGCTTTCAACCATTGATGATATCGTAAAGCGTAATACAAATATTTACGCGGATGAGGCAGCGTTTTTAGCAGGGAAAATCTATTTATTTGGGCTTAGCAATCCCTCTGAAGCACTAAAGCAATTTGAACGATTGTTTATTAACTACCCAAATTCAATGTTTCTTGAGCAAGCCCGCACCCTGATTTCGGATAGTAAAAAAATTAAAACTCGTAATAGTTAAAAGATAGTTTGAGATACTAATGGCTAAAAAAAATTCTTCCGGTATTATTCGTTGCTCTTTCTGCGGACGTGATTCCAAGGAAGTTACCAGTCTTATTGCCGGTCCTGATGTTTATATTTGCGATATCTGTATCGGAAGCAGTGTGGATATTCTTAAATCCAACATGGCTGCATTTAACAATCAGAAGACCAAACAAAGCAACGACATCACTCCGGGCTTTATTAAAAAAACTCTCGATGAGCATGTTATTGGTCAAGATACCGCTAAGCGTATCCTATCGGTAGCTGTTTACAACCACTATAAACGCATCAACCACAAAGGTTCAACCTTTGATTTAGATGAAGTGGATATCGAAAAAAGTAACGTTCTCTTATTAGGACCTACCGGAACAGGAAAAACACTTCTGGCTAAAACTCTCGCTACGGTGCTCGATGTGCCTTTTGCTATTGCAGATGCTACTACCATTACCGAAGCAGGTTATGTTGGCGATGATGTTGAAACCGTTCTTGTACATTTATTACAAGCCGCCGACTATAATCTCGAAGCTGCTCAACGTGGTATTGTCTATATAGATGAGATTGATAAAATTGCCCGCAAAAGTGATAGCACTTCTATTACGCGCGACGTTTCTGGCGAAGGTGTACAACAGGCACTCCTAAAAATTCTTGAAGGAACCGTTGCCGGCGTTCCACCAAAAGGCGGAAGAAAACACCCTGAACAAAATTTAATACACGTTAACACCCGGAATATTTTATTCATTGTTGGTGGTGCTTTCGAAGGAATTGAAAAAGTTATTGCTTCGCGTCTTAATAAAAGCAAAATGGGTTTTGGCTCAGGACTCAAAGAAAAAGTTGAATACTCCGATAACGAATTACTCTCAATGGTTCATCCCGAGGATTTATTGCGCTTCGGACTTATTCCCGAGCTTATTGGTCGTTTACCTGTTATGGCTCCCCTTCATTCACTCGATCGTGAGGCGTTAAAGAGTATTCTCACAAAACCTAAAAACGCAATTCTCCGTCAGTATAAAAAACTGATTGGTATGGAAGGCGTTGAGTTAGAATTCGACCCCCTTGCAATTGATGCAATTGTGGAACAAGCAATTGTACGTAAAACCGGTGCACGTTCACTCCGCAGCATTGTTGAAGAGTTTATGCTCGATATTATGTTCTCGCTACCTGATAAAGAAGGCATTAAAAAATGTCTTATCACCCGTGAGACCGTGCTCGAAAAAGCAGAACCTATTTATATTTCCGCGGATTCTAAATCTGCCTAATTATTCATTTTGATGTATGGAGGTTGTTTGTTCTTTTAGGAATTTCTTAATGGCGACAAACAACCTTTTTTTATTTTAAACTATTTACGTCGAACGCAATCCATGAAATACGTTTTAATTTTAATTCTCGCTCCCGTTTTATTATTTGGGCAAAATAAACTTTTCTTCCCCATGGATATAGCTCAACAAAATCATTTGAAGGCATACGGCGTTATGTACCGCGCACTAAAAGCGGGGTCAACTGGTGACTGGTTACTTAATTATCGCGGTGGTTCGTTTATGGTGGATTATTCCGAACGTATTGCCTTAGATGCCAGACTTGCGGGCGTAACTTTTTCAGAAATTTCTTTCTCGGAAGCCGCAGCTCTCTACTCCGAAGTTCAAAGCGAAGAGAATAATCAGGATGTGGTTCGTCTCGAAAAAGCCCCGCGTATAGCGGTGTATGTTCCACCGGGATTTCAACCATGGGACGATGCAGTTACACTTGCTCTCGAATTTTCAGGAATTGAATACACCAAAATTTGGAACAAAGAAATTCTCGAAGGGAAACTCTCGGAATACGATTGGCTGCATTTACACCACGAAGATTTTACCGGGCAATACGGAAAGTTTTATGCTAACTATGCAAATGCACAATGGTACATAGAACAACAAATGCTGTACGAAGCCAATGCAAAAGAACTTGGTTACAAAAAAGTTTCCGACATGCTCAAAGATGTGACAATTACTATTAAGAATTATGTGGGGCAAGGCGGATTTCTTTTTGCTATGTGTAGTGCAACCGACTCCTATGATATCGCACTTGCTGCTACGGGCGTGGATATCGCCGAACGTATGTTTGATGGCGATGCTGCCGACCCAGAGGCTCAAAACAAATTAGATTTTTCACAGTGTCTTGCTTTTCAAAACTTTGCACTCGAACAGAATCCTATGGTGTATGAGTATTCAGATATTGATATCAATCCCGTTGAAATCAAAGATTTTGGAAACGATTATTTCTCGCTTTTTGAGTTCTCAGCAAAATACGACCCCGTGCCAACTATGTTAACACAAAACCATACCAACGCTGTAAAAGGGTTTATGGGTCAGACTACCATGTTTAGCAGAAATTTAATAAAACCAAACGTAATTGTACTTGGTGAGCGCCCGGGAACCGATCAAGTGAAATATATTCATGGAAATTTTGGACGAGGCTTTTTTTCTTTTTATGGAGGACACGATCCCGAGGATTATCAACACGCGGTTTCCGACCCCCCTACCGATTTAGAATTACACAAACAATCGCCGGGTTACCGTTTGATTCTTAATAATATTTTATTCCCTGCAGCAAAAAAGAAAAAGCAAAAAACTTAATGGAGTGTTTCGTACAACGCTTGTTGTAATGTTTCGCAAGGCAGTAAGTGAATCTTACCTTTATAATAGAATTTTTTAAGGTTTGCTGCCGGCAATACTACGTTTTGAAACCCGAGTTTTTCGCATTCTTGTAGCCGCTTTTCTATTGCACTAACGGCTCTAAGCTCACCTCCTAAACCCACTTCACCAATCACCACAGTTTTTGGTTTAACGGGTTTATCACTAAGTGCCGATACCACTGCTACGCAAACTGCTAAATCTGCTGCCGGTTCTTCGATGCGTATTCCCCCTGCGATATTCAGGAATACATCGTTATTGGAAAGCTGTCTTCCTCCGCGTTTTTCGAGAACCGCCAACAAC
This sequence comes from uncultured Ignavibacteria bacterium, assembly GCA_937996765.1. Classification (GTDB taxonomy): domain Bacteria; phylum Bacteroidota; class Ignavibacteria; order Ignavibacteriales; family Ignavibacteriaceae; genus CALKUG01. Next base: position 6,574 of record CALKUG010000431.1, on the reverse strand, counting down.
ATTGCAAGTCGTTTAGTATCGAAACCGTTGCAAACTCTTTGCGGATACCCAAATGCTGTGCTCGAAACTAAAGACTGCACTTCTAGTAATATTGGTCTGGTACCCTCAACACTTGCAGTAACCACTGAGCCCGAAAGTTGTTTATCGGCATTACTGATAAATAACTCCGAAGGGTTACGAACTTCAATTAATCCCTCTTCGTGCATTTCAAAAATGCCAATCTCGTTGGTACTGCCAAATCTGTTTTTTAGCGCACGGATAATTCTATAACTGTGGTTGGAGTTACCCTCAAACTGCAAAACTGTATCAACCATGTGCTCGAGGATTTTGGGTCCTGCTATACTTCCGTCCTTGGTAACATGACCAATAATAATTACAGCAACCCCTGTTCGTTTCGCAAATTCCATGAGCGAATATGTACACTCACGTATTTGTGTTACGGTCCCGGGTGAATTCTCCAGTTCGGTGTTATAGACCGTCTGAATAGAATCCACAATTAAAACACTGGGTTTGATTTCTTCGGCGGTAGAAAGAATGGAACCGAGCATATTCTCCGAAAGCATTTGAGTATCTTGCTTTACTTTGAGTCGCTCTGCGCGTAGTTTAATTTGAGTTAAAGATTCCTCGCCTGTTACATAAAGTACTTTTTGTTCTAACGCAGCAGCGGCTTGTAGCACAAGGGTGGATTTACCAATACCCGGTTCACCGCCCAAAAGCACCACTGCACCAGGGAGTATTCCTCCACCAAGCACTCTGTCGAACTCATCAATAAAAGTTTTTATGCGTTCTTTATCGTTGGTTGAAATCTCTTTTAAGGAAACTGTGCGTTTTGACGTTCCGGATGCAGCTGCCGCTACTGACTTCCCCGTTTCTTCTTTTTCCTCAACAAATGTATTCCACCCATCACATTCAGGACACTTCCCTTGCCACTTAATCGAGCGATTTCCGCAAGAGGAACAAATAAAAACTGTTTTGCTTTTTTTCAACGCTTCCTCATTTCTAAAACCTTGCCGAATAATTCAGGCAAGACTTCCCCTGACTTTCCCCGTAACGAATAGGTACTCATGGTAGTCATATCTGTTTTTTCGGGATTAACTTCAACAATTATTTTTCCGTAATCGCGAGCAGCAAAAGGGATATATGCGGCGGGATAAACAACCCCCGATGTTCCTACAACAAAACAAACATCTGCTTCGCGAGCAATTTGTTCTGCTTGTTCGAATATTCCTGTGGGTAGCATTTCTCCAAACCAAACAATATCCGGTCTTATTTTACCTCCGCATTGTTCGCAGAGCGGTGCTGCACTTCCATCAAAGCTTATATAGTCGTATCGCTTTCCACAAGAAAGGCAGTAATTTCTATCGATATTCCCGTGGAGTTCATATATTGACGTACTTCCTGCTCTTCTGTGTAAACCGTCAATGTTTTGTGTTACAACATCAACACGAAAGTTATTTTCGAGCTCGGCTATTGTGGTATGACCTGCATTGGGTTGTGCGGCGTGCACTACCGACCTACGGTATTGGTACCACTCCCACACTAAATCGGAGTTCCGCATAAAAGCATCCATATTGGCGAGTTCTTCGGGTTTAAATTTATTCCAAAGTCCGCCCTCGCCTCTAAATGTGTGAATGCCGCTTTCTGCAGAAATACCGGCACCTGTAAAAAATAACAGGTGCTCGGCATTACAAATGGATTCTATTAAAGATTGTGAAAATTCCACAGCAAACTATGGCTTTAGCATTATTTGTTTTTAATCTCTGTAAGCAACTTATTTGCTTCTTGAAGAACTTTATCGTCATCTTCATCAAGTTTTGGAAGCGATGATATTTTCTGAAGTTGTTCACGAGCTGCACTGTATTGGTCATCTTTAATATATGCTTTAGCAAGCTCAAGACGAATCATTCTGAAATTGGGACGAAGTTGCGCTGCTTTTTTTAGCTCTTCAATCGCCGTATCTAAATCTCCCCAACCCAGTCCGAGTGGTACACGAACCAAATAAGGTTTATCGCTTACCGTTGAGTGTGTTCTTCCTAATACATAGTGTGCACTTGCTTGAACTTCGTTACCGCCATTGCCAAATTGAATTGCTTTTTCAACATCCTTTTTTACTTGGTTTACAACGCCACCAACACTAAAAACGCCTTTGAATAATGCAATTCTACCGTTAACTATGGCACGACGTAAATACCCTAACGATTTATTGGGAGCTGCCGAAATTGCTTTATCTGCATACACTTTTGCTTGGTCGTATTGTTGCATTTGTTTATCCTCGCCGGATACATGCTCGCCCAAATCAACATAAGTTCTGCTTAAACGCCAAAGGATTTCAAAATTATTTGATTCTTTTGCTTCTGCTGCCTTCAGCTTTTCGAGTGCCTTTGAATTATTAAATTCTTTTTCTGCATGATCATCAGCTTGCTGAATTAATTCCGCAACGGTTTGAGCTGAAGCAAAAAAGACAAATGATAGAGCAAATACGGTAACAATAAAGAGTTTCTTAAGCACATTTTCTCCTGTGTTTAATGTTCGAGTAATAGTATTTCTGCAATTTTTGAGCGCAAAAATTCTTCCGAATAAGAAGAATCAACTACGGCAACCGCTCCCAAATTAAAATACATTGCCTCAATCTCGTCAGAAAGAGTATCGCAATATATGATAGTTGGGATTGATTTTCTTCCACTACCAAAAGAATACGCAGCCATCATTTGGCTTGCCTTCATTAATGGTAAATTATGATAAGCAATAAGCAATGCGGGAAGCTGTTGCTCAATATGTTCAAGTGCCTCGTATGCGTTGTTTACTTCGGTAGTTTCAAAATCACTACAAACTTCCCGAGTTAACTGTGTGAAATCTGATATATTATTTTTACCAAATACAAGCAGCACATTTTTTGAAGGCAATGGGAGCGTAACTTTGAATTCACTTCCCTCACCTAACTTTGAGTAAAACCAAAGGTCACCGGAAAGTTGCTTTACAATTTCAGCAGTTAGTTTTAGTCCAAAACCTCCGCCTTTTTCTCCTTTTGTTCCCGGCTTTGCGATAAATTTCTCTATATCAAACAGCTTTTCCCAATCATCTTGGTGTATGCCTACGCCACTATCCTTCACCGAAAGTTCAATATGTGTATCCGAGAAAGGTGCAGAAGTGATTTCTACAATGGAACCTTCGTGTGAGTACTTTATAGCGTTTGATACCAACTGAATAATTACTTGCTGTAATAGACGGTCATCTGCACGAACTTTGAGGGATTCGGAAATATCAATGGCAACTTCAATATTTTTTCGCATTGCCACACCGGTTAACTGTGATACCGCGTTGTAAACCATCGACTGCATATGCAAACTTTGAAGAGCCGGTACAATTTTTCCAACTCGAAGTCGCGACCAATCTAATAAGTGATTGATATGCGATAACTCACTTTCCGATGATTCGTGAATATATCCCAGATACTCTTGTCGTTCCTTTTCGGGTAATTCGGGTTCATTAAGCAGAATTTCACTAAATCCAAGAATGCTTGTAAATGGTGCGCGTAGATCGTGGCTAAGTTTGTTAATAAATTTATCCATCTGGCGCCCGCGTTGTTGCAAATCGGTTAGCTTGGCCGATTCTCCTTCTTTTCCAAGAAGCAATGCTGTCTCATCAACAACAAATCCAATAAACATCGGATAGAGATCGAGTAGCGGTTTTTCCCATATTATCACTTCTCGTATCCATTTTTCACTACCATTTGCAGTTTTAATCTTATAAACTTGCGAAAGTGCCGTTTGGGTAAGTTCTTTATAAAAAGACTCCCTTTGCATAATAAATTCATACACACCCTCTGAAACTGCAAACTCTAATAAGCCGTGTTTTTTGTTTTCTATTTCAGCGAATTTGTAACCTGTTAGTTGGAACAATCCTTCTGAAAAATAACTATACTGCGAGTCGTTCAAAGATTTAGCCCAAATGAACCCGTTCCCGCTTTGAAATACAACACCGGTATAATAGGTACTTTTTAAAACTTGATGTGGAATACCCTCAGCACATTCTTGTAAAACAATGGTTTTTGAATCATCCTCTTCAGAATGGAGGAATGCACAAAAAAAGCGCTCTTCTCTTTTACTTTTAACAAAAATAGCTTTCCCAGAAGCATTTATTATCTCCTCAGTTGCACTATTTTCATCGCCAACAATCAAAAACAAATCGTTAAAAACCGCACCTGTAAACTCGGAATATTCTTTATTTCCCTCGCTCGTAATAAACGACTCAATCACTCCCCCACTCACTTTGCAATAAAGTGAATGCTGCTGATTTGTTGTGCTTGAGTTTTCTTGTTTTACTCGCTTTGCCATTATTCTCCGATGTTTGCGGTTTATGGAACGCCATTTTACTATTCTTGTGTTTTCAAAAATACAGAAACTTTTGGGTTAGTGAAAACTTTACGGATTTGTTCTTTTATTTATGATATGTTTTCGTAATAATTATGGAACGATATCGTAATGTTTAATGTTACCGAATAAAGAATACTATTAGAAACAAGGAAAACGATGAAATCTACAATAAAAATCTTAACATTAAGTTTACTGCTTGCAGTTCAGGTTTTTGCCGAAGCAATTGGTGGAAGCATTACCGGTAAAGTGGTAAATGCAGCTACTAAAGAGCCGGTACCCTTTGCAAATGTGGTAGTTGTTGGTGCCGAAAAAGGTGCGGCTACAGCTATAGATGGAACATTTACCGTAGATGGCTTAAATCCGGGAACCTATCAAATAAGGGTTTCATCTGTTGGGTTTATTACCCTAACAAAAACAGATATTGTTGTTACTAATGCACGTCCTTTTTCTGTGGAAATTAATTTAGTGGAAGCTTCTATTGAAGTACAAGGTGCAACTATAACCTCCGATTACTTTTATCGCTCACCAACCGAAATAAACTCCGTCCGTACTTTTGGTTACGAGGAAATTCGTCGCTCTCCCGGTGGATTTGAAGATGTGGTTCGCGCACTTTCTGTTTTACCCGGTGTTGGACAGGTTGGCGCGGGAAGAAACGATTTAGTTGTTCGTGGTGGAGCCCCTTCCGAGAACCTTTTTATTGTTGATGGTATAGAAGTGCCCAACATCAATCACTTTGGGACGCAAGGTGCAAGCGGCGGTCCACAGAGTTTTATTAATCTCGATTTTGTTCGCGAAACCAGTTTTTCAACGGGAGCTTTTCCGGTTCTGTATGGAGATAAACTTTCCTCAGTGCTTTCAATTGACTTGCGCGAGGGCAGAAACGACAAATTCGGAGGCAAAGCTACTATCGCAGCTACTCAGTTCGGACTCAACCTCGAAGGACCTCTCTCAGAGAAAGCGAATTTTATTTTTTCTGCTCGCAGAAGTTTTCTTGATTTTATTTTCAAAGCAGCCGGTTTTGGTTTTGTTCCGGAATACTACGACCTTCTTACAAAAATTAACTACGACATAGATAAGTCAACTCAACTGAATTATATCTTTGTTGGTGCTTATGGAAATGTTAAGTTTTTTAACGATACCGAAGACCAACGTTTCTCAAACTCCCGCGTTCTTGGTACCGACCAATTAAATTATGTTACCGGTCTTACCTACCGTAAGCTTTTTAATAAAGGCTATTACCGCCTTTCAGTGAGTCGTGTTTTCACAAACTTCGATTCACAGCAACGCGATTCGCTACTCAATCCTATTTTTCTGAACAAATCATTTGAGGCTGAGAATAAGATTAAAGCCGATATGGTGTATCAGATTTCTAAAGAGTCTGAATTTAACGTAGGAATTGAAGCCAAGGATATCAAGGCAAACTACGATATTAAAATCCCTTCATTTCGCACTTCATTTGGCGAAACACTCCCAATTAACGCTTTAAACACCGGCGATAAACGTTTTGTTAAAGTTGCGGTTTTTGCAAACTGGACTCACATACTCCTTATGAATCGCGTTTCGGTAAATGCCGGTGTACGATTAGATTATTTTAATGCAATTGATAACCAGTATTCGTTTAGTCCCCGTTTTGGCTTTGGCTACAGAATTTCCGACCTCACTAACGTTTCAGCATCTATAGGCAGATACTATCAGGCCCCATCACTGATTTGGTTGGCACCAGGCGGAAGCAATACTTCGTTAAACTCAATTCAGGCAGATCAGTTAGTAGTTGGTATTGACCACCGCCTTCAAGATGATTTACAAATTAAACTTGAGGCGTATTACAAGGATTACGCACGCTACCCCGCAAGTTTCCTACGCCCATATTTATCTTTAGCAAATACAGGAGTTGGTTTCAACGGAGCTGATGATAATTTTAGTTCTTTTGGTCTTGAACCACTTGGCTCTTTATCAAAAGGTAATTCCCGTGGTGTTGAATTTTCAGCACAGAAAAAACTTTCGACCATTCCGCTTTACGGAATTATGAGTTTTACTTTTAACGAAACACGTTTTACTTCGATTGATGGTATTGAACGTTTTGGTAGCTACGACCAAAGAATAATATTTAACATTAGCGGCGGCTATCAGTTTTCACCCGAATGGGAAATGTCAACTCGCTTTCGTTATGCTACCGGTGCACTCTACACCCCATATAATTC
>CALKUG010000430.1 GCA_937996765.1 uncultured Ignavibacteria bacterium | reverse complement strand
AACTAAACTAACAACATCCTCGGAATCGCCTTGGTCGAGTATTGTAAAATTAGGACTGAGTCCTGCAAGGGTTGAATATCTGCGCAAAGTGGTGTTAGCAAATGAATGAAAAGTTCCACCTTGAATACGTGAGCATCGTTTATCCAACAAAAGCTCAGCACGGTGTAGCATTTCAGCAGCAGCTTTGCGTGTGAATGTAAGTAATACAATCGTTGTAGGGTCGTAACCCATTTCCACTAACCGCGCGACACGATACACAAGAGTTCTTGTTTTCCCGGTTCCTGCTCCCGCAATAATTAAGTAGGAGCCATCTACAGATGAAACGGCTTCATATTGTGCATCGTTTAAGTCATTCCGATATTGTATAGAGAATTTAGATTCGTCTATTTCACGAGAGTTGGCAGAAGAGATATCAGTTGTGGGAGTTCTCTTCAATACGTACTTCTTCAGACTAAAAATCTCCCATTCCGTGTTTGGGTTTGAGAACTTCAGTGAGAATGAGTGTGTCTTTAAGAGTTGCCGGATTTCTCAAAAGAGCATTAATTCTCCGTGCGCCTGCTGTAGTGCGCACAACTTTTCTTTCATAGGCCGAAAAATCGGCTTGTGAGATGGAAATAGTATTTTCAGAAGAAATCGAGTTAAATCTCGCCATCATTTCCTGTTGTTTTGCATAGACCTGCTGATCTCTATCATACGTTGAAAGCGAATCGGAAGTACTGTAGGAATCCTGAGACTCTACATTATCATAATCCATATTCCAAGCGGTCTGATAATCATCGCTTGTTTTTTCAGGTTCATTGCGAGGTATATTGGGCGAACTATCCCGATACATGGTTTGAGTTCTCTGTGGTTCTTTGCGTTCGTTCCTAACAGGTTTTCCAAACAAACCTTCAAGCTCTCTCATTAAATCTTCTGAGGAGGGAAGAGGACGTTGTTCGGATGACTGTTTAGTAGAAGAAGGGCCGCCCTGGGCATCCTGGGGCGGCTTTTTCTTCAAAAACGGGCTGATGAAACCATAAATTACAATCAACCAAATTACTAATGAAAAGAGATCAAACTCAGCTGTTGTTACCATCTTGTTTACCCTTATTTTCATCGGGTTTTGCGATTGAATTTCTCATATCGGTATCGGCTTTAATGTTGTTCATTTTGTAATAATCCATGATTCCGAGATTACCGCTTCTAAAAGCCTCAGAAATTGCTTTTGGTACTTCCGCCTCAGCTTCAATCACTTTAGCGCGCATACGAGCAACTTCGGCAATCATTTCTTGTTCAAATGCAACGGCTGCAGCACGTCTTTCTTCTGCACGAGCTCTTGCAATTTGAAGATCAGCTTGTGCTTGGTCTGCTTGCAGTTTAGCTCCGATATTAGAACCTACATCAACATCTGCTATATCAATAGACAAAATTTCAAATGCGGTTCCTGCGTCCAAACCTTTAGCAAGCACTACTTTAGAAATGGAATCAGGATTTTCTAACACACCCTTGTGCGATTCACTCGAACCAATGGTAGAAACTATACCCTCACCAACACGAGCTAAAATGGTTGCCTCTCCGGCTCCACCAACTAATCTATCGATATTAGCGCGAACGGTTATACGAGCAATTGCCTTTAATTGGATACCATCTTTTGCCATCGCCGCTACAAGAGGGGTTTCGATAACTTTGGGAATTACTGACATTTTGACAGCTTCAAGTACGTCGCGTCCCGCTAAATCAATTGCAGTTGCGCGTTCAAAAGTTAAGTTGAGGTTAGCTTTATCTGCAGATACTAATGCATTCACAACGCGTTCTACATTACCACCTGCAAGGTAGTGAGCTTCAACCTTCGACATTTCGAGTGGAATACCTGCCTTAGTGGCTGTAATCATACTGCGAATAATTGAATGAGGAGGCACTTTACGTAAGCGCATTCCTACCAAATCTCTGAATATGCGTACGCGTACACCCGACGAAATTGCACTTATCCATAATCCTATCGGTACGAAATAGAGCAAAATCATAAGGAAAATAAAGAAAAATATTATCAGAAGGACTGACATCCCTGCTAACAATTCCATAGTTACTCCTTGTTAAAATGAATCGTGATTTTATATTTAAACAATCAAGACATAAGGTTTGTTTCAAGATACCTCAAATATAATCATTTCGGAACAATGTACTCCCTTAATTCGTATGAATTATTTGAAAACATTGCTTGTTAATACTCTTATACAAAAAGAAATTCAATGCGAACATTTTCGCTCTTGCAGTATGGTATTTCTATTGGTATATTCATTACTGAATTTGAAAAGAGTTAATAATAGGTATTAAAATGGATGGAAATTTCACAGATGGTTTGACTACGGTAATTCGCCTTAGTAGAGAGGAAGCCCTGAGATTAGGTCACGATTATATTGGGACAGAGCATTTATTACTTGGGCTTATTCGAGAAGGTCAGAGTGTTTCCGTAAAAATACTTAAAAACTTAGGTTGCGATTTAGCGCGTTTAAAGAGGACCATAGAAGAATCAGTACGCTCAACAGGTGGTACTTTAACTATTGGTAATATCCCTCTAACAAAACAAGCAGAAAAAGTACTCAAGATTACCAATATTGAGGCAAAAATTTATAAAGCTGATGCATTGGGAACTGAGCATTTGTTGCTTTCTATTTTGCGTGACGAAGAAAACTTAGCCACACAGCTGCTCCAGCAGTTTGGTGTTTCCTATGAAGCGGTGCGCTCGCAACTTAATGAAATTCTCAGCCAAAAGGATAATAAAGAAGGTTCAAAATCTCCTGCAGGTTCCTCTTCACAACCAGGTGGTGAACGCAAGCCTGAAAAAACTAAAACCCCGGTTTTAGATAATTTTGGCAGAGATTTAACAAAATTAGCTATCGATGACAAACTCGACCCAGTAGTAGGTCGTGAAAAAGAGATAGAGCGCGTAGCTCAGATATTAAGCAGAAGAAAAAAGAATAATCCGGTTCTAATCGGAGAGCCAGGTGTTGGTAAAACTGCAATAGCCGAAGGCCTCGCCATACGAATTATGGATAAAAAAGTTCCTCGTATTCTGCAAGAAAAAAGAGTTGTTACCTTAGATTTAGCCGGACTTGTTGCCGGAACAAAATATCGCGGACAGTTCGAGGAGCGTATGAAGGCTCTTATGACTGAATTGGAAAAGGCAAAAGACGTTATTCTTTTTATTGATGAATTGCATACCATAGTTGGTGCCGGTGGAGCATCAGGTTCGTTAGATGCCTCCAATATGTTCAAACCAGCACTCGCTCGCGGTGATATACAGTGCATTGGAGCAACAACTTTGGATGAATACCGTAAGTTTATCGAAACAGATGGTGCGCTGGACCGTAGATTTCAAAAGGTAATGGTTGAACCGCCAAGTTACGATGAAACAATTCAAATCTTAACTCAAATTAAATTGAAATACGAAGAGCATCACCATGTAAGATACGATAAAGATGCTATCGAATCGGCTGTTAAATTAAGTTCCAGATATATTACAGATAGACATTTGCCCGATAAAGCAATAGACGTTCTTGATGAAGCCGGCTCGCGCGTGCACATGAAAAACTTTGAAGTGCCACCTGAAATTGTAGCCCTTGAGGAAGAGATTGATAAAATTAAATCCGAAAAGGCATCAGTTGTAAAACGTCAGGATTTTGAAGAAGCCGCTCGCTTACGCGATGATGAACGCAGACTGAATCAGGAACTTGAGGATGCCAAAAAAGAATGGGATATACGCTCAAGAGACCTCGTTTTTGATGTTTCGGAAGAGGATATTGCTACCGTTGTTTCCATGATGACCGGTATTCCGGTTAATCGTGTTGCACAAACTGAGTCAGATAAATTGCTCAACATGGCAGATTCTTTGAAGAAAATGATTATTGGTCAAGATGCAGCGGTAGAGTTACTCTCTAAAGCAATTCGCCGTAGCAGAGCAGGTTTAAAAAACCCTAATCGCCCAATTGGTAGCTTTATCTTTTTGGGCCCAACCGGTGTTGGCAAAACTGAGCTGTGTAAGGCACTTGCTAAGTATCTTTTTGATTCAGAAAACTCACTTATCAAAATTGATATGAGTGAGTATATGGAAAAATTTGCGGTGTCACGTTTGGTTGGAGCGCCTCCCGGATATGTGGGATACGAAGAAGGTGGTCAGCTTACTGAAAAAGTACGCAGAAAACCTTACTCGGTAGTTCTTTTTGATGAAATTGAAAAAGCTCATCCCGATGTATTTGGTTTGTTATTGCAAGTTCTTGATGAAGGTGTGTTAACTGATAGTCTCGGCAGGAAAGTTGACTTTAAGAACACCATTATAATTATGACATCGAACATTGGTGCTAAAGAAGTTCGCGCTACTGGCTCGTACGGTTTTACCCAAGGCGCTGATGACCAATACACTAATATGAAAAATACCATTGATGAAGCAGTTAAACGTTTGTTTAATCCTGAGTTTATCAATCGTTTGGATGATACTATCGTTTTCCGTTCACTGACAATGGAAGATATTATTCAGATAATTACTGTTGAGTTAGTGAAACTCTTCAAGAATATTCAAGAGCATAAAATGGTCCTTACTCTCGATGAAAGTGCTAAACAATTTGTTGCTGAAAAGGGATTTGACCCAAAATATGGAGCAAGACCGTTGCGCAGAGCAATTCAGCAATATATTGAGGATCCACTTTCGGAGGAGATTCTCAGAGGGACATTCAAAGAAGGTTCGAGAATTGTTGCCAAACATTTCGAGAAAACAGATCATTTAGTTTTTCTCGATGAGAATACCATCGAAGAAATAACTAAGGACTAAAAGATACTCTTTTAATCAAAAGGCCGGGTGACCGGCCTTTTGTTTTTTATGAAAAGTATTAAGAAACTTACCTCCTTACTCTTATCTTTGGACAAACAATTCTCTACAATATTTTAAAAAGGAATATTATGCCTTCAATGTCAGATCACGAAGTTATGGTTCATCTTAGTTCTCTTAAAAAATGGAACTACGAGGATAGGCATTTAATTCGCACGATTCAACTCCCCGATTTTATGAGCTGTGTTGATTTCGTAAATAAAATTGCTGCAAAAGCCGAGTCATTAGATCATCATCCCGATCTTTTGCTTTTTGATTACAACAAAGTTAAAGTTGCAGTAACTACACACAGTCAGGGCGGAGTTACAGAAAAAGATTTTAAGCTTGCACAATTTGTTGATACACTTTTAAGTTAGGAAACAGAGGATGAACAACGAGTTACTCGAATATTTTAAAGAAACAGAGGCCTTACTTTCAGGGCATTTTTTGTTAACTTCAGGCAAACACAGCGACCAGTATTTTCAATGTGCAAAGGTATTACAACACCCTCGTTATGCAGAAAAATTTTGCACTATTTTGGCAGATGCTTTTAGAGATCAAAATATCGAAACGGTTATTGCTCCTGCTGTTGGGGGAATAGTTGTTGGACAGGAAGTAGCTCGGTTGTTAGGAGCACGAAGCATTTTCTCAGAGCGAGAAAATGGTGCAATGGTTCTTCGCAGAGGTTTTACTCTGCAACCTGGAGAAAGAGTTTTGGTGTGCGAAGATGTGGTTACAACCGGTGGCTCAGTGTTTGAAGTAATAGACATAGTAAAACAAGCCGGGGCGATACCATGTGGTGTAGGTTATATTGTGGATAGAAGTAACGGTAAAGTAGATTTCGGAATAGCACAAAAAGCAACAGTTTCATTGAGTGTGGTTGCTTATGAGAAAGATGATTGCCCGATGTGCAAATCGGGAAGCATTCCCTATAAACCAGGTTCAAGGAGTATCAAGTAATGAAGAAGCTTTTAGTTTTTACACTTTTTACACTTCAAATAGCTTTATACTCTCAAACGCATTTTGACACGTGGTTCGAAGGCAAAACGCTTCGTATGGATTATGCGAGAGCAGGGAATGATAAAACAGTATCAATATACTTTAATGAGTTTATTGAAGAAAGATTTTGGGGAGGGTCTCGTGTTAATTTGATAGATACTTTCAAATATGGCAGGTATATTGTTGAGCTTTATGACAAAGAATCCTCAAAATTACTATATTCAAGAACATACTCAACGCTATTTCACGAATGGCAGACAACAAACGAAGCAAAAATTACAAACAGAAGTTTTGGTGAATCGGTCGTTATGCCTTTCCCCAGAAAAATTTCCGTAATAAAATTATTTGAGAGAGATAATAATCATCAGCCAATACTTCAATTTGAGAAAGAAGTTAATCCTAATGATTATTTTATCCGAAAACAACAAAATGTTGTGTTTAGAAACTCAAAGTTGCTGTTCAACGGTGACCCTGCAACCAAAGTAGATGTTGTTCTTATTCCTGAGGGCTACAGAGAGGCAGATACTGCAAAATTAAGGCAGGATGCAGAAGAATTTAGAGAGCATCTTTTAGGTTCGAGTCCGTATAAAGAAAATCGCGACAAATTCAATATTTGGCTTATTAATGCTTACTCAAAAAATAGTGGAACAGATATTCCAGCTGATACCGTATGGAGAAACACAGTTGCTAATACATCGTTTTATACTTTTGATGTTGAGCGATATTTAATGACTCCCGACTATCAAGCCGTGAGAGATTTGGCAGCAAATGCCCCCTGTGACCAAATATACATTTTAGCAAACACCGATAAATACGGTGGTGGTGCAATTTATAATTTCTATTCGATAGCAACTACAAATAAAGAGCATCAAGAATATCTAATCACTCATGAATTTGGTCATGGATTCGCATTCTTAGCTGATGAATATTACGATAGCGAAACCGCGTACAATGATTTCTATTCGAAGGATATAGAGCCACTGGAGCCAAATATCACAACTCTAAAAGATTTTAGCAAAAAATGGAATCACTTAGTTGATAATTCAACACCAATTCCCACACATGCAATTGAAAAATATAATGAAACTGTAGGAGCGTTTGAAGGTGGCGGATATGTTGCTAAGGGAGTTTTTAGACCAAAACAAGATTGTTCAATGAAAACAATTTCAGTGGATAATTTTTGTCCGGTTTGTAAATCAGCGATTGAATTAATGATTGATTTTTATACCAAATGAATCTATTAAAAGTTACCTTTTCAGTTTACCCAACCTATTACAAAGAATTGGTTGATTTACCATGGTATCTTCCACTTTCGGAGTGGGAGTCTCATGGTGTCAGATTCCTTGATTTTAGAAAAGGCTTAAGTAGGCATGAAGTACGGTTTGTTAAACGAAATCGTTTCTCGTTTGCAATAAAAGAGACTACAGAACGTGCTGCTATTGCAGAGGTGAACAATTACCACAAAATTCTTTCTTTAGGTATTCATACATTACTTCCGGTTGGTTATGTAGTTACCGAAAAACCACCCATTGAAGTTAAAACACCCATGGGATATGTGTATGAAAGCGATAATTTAGTCCATGTCATAACCGTACTTGAAGAACGAGCAATACCCGACTCAATGCTTTACAGATGGCGTTTTAAAGAAGAGAATAAACGTTTGATATGGGATGCAGTTGCAGAGCTTTTTGCAATTTTACACAAAAACAACATTTACTGGGGTGATGCATCTTTAGCAAACCTGTTAGTCAGGTTCTTTAAAATCAGAGATGAAAGCGGAAGAACAAGAACTGAGTTAAAAGCAATGCTTGCAGATGCTGAAACTGTTGAGTTTTTACCCGCAATGTCGGATAGTATGGTAGATGAAGAACTGGATTTCTTTTTTGAATCAATGGAATGGATTCATGAAGATTTAAGAATTTCGGGCGTAGTTTCGGAAGAGAGTTCGCCCGAGAACGAAAAACACTATATTAAAAACAAATACTACGCATTTTGCGAGTTTTTAAAGCTAAGTGATGAATTTGAGCAGGAAACGAATCTCTCAGTTCGCAAATATTTTATTTCGGTTAAAGATGCAGAATCTCTTTCAAGTATTTACACCCAAATAAAAGAACACAAGTGGTATTTAAGTGAGAGAGCCGGAAAAGAAATCCCGATGCCTGAAGCAGCGAAGGATTGGGTTGAAACCATATTTAAACCCATTTTGGCTGAGTTTGATAAGCTCAGAGTATTTGACTATTTCGCATTTAAATCTGCGGGTAGTTTATTCGTTGAGATAATGACACATAAATATTATTTGAGTCAGCAAAAAGGTGAAGATGTGGGAATTGATGTTGCAATTCTCTCTTATTCAGGGCTTTACAAAAACACAGCTGAAAAACCACTCCTTCAGAAACTGGCTGAGATATTTTATAAATTATTGCCCAAAAAGTAGAGACGCTACAACCATATGTATTACAAACACTTAAATAAGCTGATTGAAAGTTTTACTTCAGGCACGTTTAATTCTGAAAATGAGTTATTAGACGAGGTGCAAAAAAGTTTGATCAAACATTCAGATACATCAATTATTGGCGGCCGCATTTGGAAACTTGATGTTACGAAGCAAAATTATCGTTTAATTAAGCAAAATGG
>CALKUG010000429.1 GCA_937996765.1 uncultured Ignavibacteria bacterium | reverse complement strand
ATACGTACTAAGGAATCTGTTGGTATCTTACCGGAAAATTCAATAGTTTCACCAACATACGATACTTCATCATCTTTACCGGCAGTTGAAAATTTGAGTACTGTTCCGTTTTCCCACTCGTTGGTTACTACTTTGGAACCGTACCGGTTCTCGTTTAAAATTTTTGTGTTTTTCACCGAAGTTGATTTAGCACCTGTAAAAGATTTAGAGGCATTAAAGCTATAAACAAATTTATCGGTCTTCTTAAAGTTAGTAAACTTAATATCTATGGTAAGAATATCAAACGATGAGGGATATACTGTTACAACTGCTTTAGTACCGGAGGTGAATTCGGCAGAGGAACTTGCAGCAAAAACTTGGTTATAAATGATTGAGTATTGGGGTGCAGATGTATCTGCTTGCATTCGAAACTGTGTACCGGTTATGTAATCAACGGTATAATCTCCGTAGTAAAAATGCCTCACACCACCTGTTTTTGTACGCTCAATAATTCTTGCATCATCCGAATAAACTGCGGTAAACGAGCCATTTCCGAGTATCGAATTCCCCTTCCAGGGCCGCTGAGCACTTACTGAGATTAAGAAAATTACAAGAAATAAAAACAAGTAAGAGTATTTCATAACGCAGTATTATTTTAGTGGTAAAAACTGATTCTAAATTACAAAAATACTTGCGAATAAAAACAGTTTTTTTTAACTGTATTCGTATCAATACATATGGTATCTTTTGTTCTAATCACACTTGCCAACAACGTGTTGTTGACTTTACGCTGAACAATGCTACTTATCACATTATAAAAGAACGAAATTTACTAATTTGTAGTTATTGAAATACACCAATTAAACACTCTGATCTATGAAAAATCTAATTAAATTTTCTGCGTTTTTAATCTTTTCGATTTCTCTCCTCGCACAAAGCGAGGGGTACTTCCCTTCAACAGCGGGTCACTTATGGTTTTACAAAACAACCGTTTTAGATTCTGCATCGCAACCAATTGACTCATTAACTCTCTTTGGTGTTGATGAATACATCGGTGATGAGCAATTCGAAGGTAAAAGTTCTCGTATAATCAGAACTAAAACAGGAACCGTTAATACCATAGGTCAGCAACCTTTCTTGGATACTTTGCGAGTTTCTACTTCAGGAAAATACGCATCGGAGTATCTTAGTATTTCAGCTATTTCTTCTTTGCTTGGTCTTACTGATTCTCTCGATTTAGGGGACTCTATAAATCTTGATTTTGACATTCAAGCACTAATTGGTTCTTTACAAGGTTGGTACGATACTTACGATTTTACTTATACCACACTTTTTTCGCGAACTATTTTCCGAAAAGATACCACATTTACCTTCGATTCAACCGAGGTGCCTTTGAGGTTGGAATATACATCACGCCGTGTAGGTACTCGTGAAATAACTACTGAATTTGGAAAGCTAAATACCATGGCTTTTGTTAATTCATTCCGTTTAAGTATTAACACGGGCATAATACCTATACCTATAGTTTCACTTCCTGATTCTGTTTATATCGCACAAAATAATTGGATAGTAAGAAGAGTTTTATCTCCCCAGCAAATTAATCTCTCTGATTTGGCAAGTTTAATTGGTCAAGAGATTGATGTACCTACTATTAACTTCCCCGGAAGAAAACTCGAAGCAGTTTCACCTTTTGTTTCAAATGAAGAGTATCAGGGAAGTACACCTAATACATTTGAACTAAAACAGAATTATCCCAACCCGTTTAACCCTTCAACAACTATTGAATTTGCTTTGCCAACAACAGATAATATTACTCTTATAGTTTA
>CALKUG010000428.1 GCA_937996765.1 uncultured Ignavibacteria bacterium | reverse complement strand
ATGGGTTTGGATAAAAACCAACCAGTGTTGTTTTTACTAATTCAGTTTCCTCTATTGCCGTTTGTGCATTCCACTCTTTTAATGCCGGTAACGCATTGCCGTTAAAATCGAATAAAGCCAAATTCTCCCACGAGGAGGATGCGCCCGTTGCGCATATCCAATCAGACGCCCAATAGACGACTCCCATTCCCCTGTTATTTGGTAATGCAGAAACTAACGAGGTAACCTGTTGGAGATATTGCGATTGTCCTTCGAGGGTAGCGGGATAGCCCGGTAAAAGCTGTGATTGCAATCCTACAATGTTTCCTGTGTTATCGCACCAATTCAACGAAAACGGGTAAGCGGTTTCCGCTATCAATATTTTTTGTGGAAATAATTGTGTGAGAGTATCGAGAGTTCGTTGTAGTGCATTGAGATTGCCATGCCACCAAGGGTAATAAGAGAGTCCAATGATATCGAACGCAACATTCTGTTTTTTCAAATTTTCGAAGAACCAAGTAGCGCCTGCCGGGTCACCACCCCTATCTATGTGTATCATAACTTCAGCAGAATCTTTATTTGGGGCTTCGCTCCGATACACAACAATAGCGGTATCCAATAGTTCGCCCAATTGCTTCCATTGTTGGGGCGAGTTGTATCCATCACAAACCCTACCAAAATTCCACAACATACCACAGGTAATCTCGTTGCCTATTTGTATAAACTCCGGAAAACATCCAACCTTTTTTAACTCTCGCAAAACCATTTGTGTGTAGGCAGCAACACTATCCTTTAGCGAAGCAAACGAAAGCGACTGCCACGCTTTTGGAAGAGTTTGATTTGCGGGATCTGCCCATGAATCAGAGTAATGAATATCGAGAAGGATTTTCATCCCCTTGGATTTAGCTCTTTGTGCGAGAAGCAGAGTTTCTTTTAGTGAGCTATGCGAAGATGAGGGTGTGTGCCAGATGCGAAGTCGTGCGGTGTTTATACCTGCATTGGTGTAAATATCAAAAGGATCTTTAACTTCACCGTTTAGGTTAAATGTTCCACCAAAACCTTCAACATAGTTTACAAACGAAACATCGCAACCCTTAATGTTCTGCTTTTGAGCATAAAGGGTGATAGTGAGTATTAGAGAAACTGTTATCGTTAACAGGAAACAAGTAAATGTCGTTTTCACACAAAACCAAAGATTTGATAAACACTTACCTAATATAGGTTGATTTAACCACTCCGTTTGAAAATACTTCTGTCTTTTTATGAGTTAGTTGAATTGTATTACTTAATTCTGCAAACAACGGAATACCTCCACCTAACAGAATGGGAATTTTAGAAACTGTGAGCTCATCAATAAGATTATTTTCCAAAAATCGCTGAATGGTTTTACCACCATCAATATAGGGATTCTGATAACCCATTAAATTTACTTGATTGGTTATTTCATTTGGGGAACCTGAAATAAGGTGAACTTTACCCATCAATTCTACAGGTATTGTTTTTAGTGTATGAGAGAGAACAAACACGGGTTTGTCGTATGGCCACGGAGTAAAATCCTTTACCGTATCAAATGTACCCCTACCCATAATTATGGCATCAACCGTGTTCATAAACTCCTCATAACCGTAATCAGTATTCTCTGGATTAGGGAAGCCAATAAGCCACGCTAACTTTCCCTCTTTATCGGCTATAAAACCATCCAAACTCGTTGCGATGTAAACTTTATTCATAACACATGTACTCAACTAATTTTTAAGTGTGGAACCAAAATTTAATAATTTTGTTAATGTTTAAGTAGATTTAATAAATTAATTTTTTAATCGTTTTATGGAGTCTCTATGAAAACAATTAATACCCGATTCTTGTTCTTATACTTATTATTTACATT
>CALKUG010000427.1 GCA_937996765.1 uncultured Ignavibacteria bacterium | reverse complement strand
CATACCAATACAAAAAAGGCGCAAGATCGAATAAAAAGTGATTTCCATAAACAAGCAGTTGGTGATTCCCTTCAACTGCCCTTTAAGGACAATTCAATTGACCTTGTTGTTTCCTCCGAAGTAATTGAACACATCGCTGACCCCAAACGTTTTGTTTCTGAATTGTTTAGAGTAACAAAACCGGGCGGTTCAGTTATTATAACCACTCCTTATAAAGAAGTTCTTCAGTATATTTTGTGTGTGCATTGTAATAAGGTTACCACACTTCATGCGCACATACATTCATTCGATGAGCATATACTTGCAGGATTTCACCCTTTAGAATCAAAGGATATTGACTATACATTGTTTGGGAATAAGTTATTAATTTTTGCAAGAACGTATGTACTGCTAAAGTATCTCCCCTTTTCTCTTTGGCGTTTAGTTGATTGGTTGGCAAATAAGGTTTACAATAAACCCGTGCATATATTAGTTGAGTATAAAAAAACTGCCTAAAGATACTGTTCCAAGTTTTTAAAATCATTTTCCCAATGCAGTTGCTCTGAGGCGAGCTTTAAGTTTTTCTGCATCTGCACTTTGCTGCCTCGCAGTTCTTTTTCTAATTGTTTTATGGCTTCCACTATAGATTCAATATTCTCCGGTTCTACGCAGTAACCAACTCTATACTCATCAATAATCTGCTTCATTTGTGGGAAGCTACTCGCTATAACAGGCACTCCGGTCATAATATACTCAAACATTTTATTGGGTAATGCGTAGTAATAGCTTTTAGAGATATTCTCAATTACTGCTAATCCAATATCCCCTCCTGCCGTGTATTGCAGCAACTCGTTCTGCGGCAATCGCCCTGCCCAAACAACTCTATCTTCTAATCCCATTGATAATGATAGCGTTTTATACTCTTCTATCAATTCACCCGAACCAAGAACTATCATATATGTTTGAGGCAGTTGTTTCATTGCTTTGAACACGGGCTCGAATCCTCTGCCTATTTGCACTACTCCTTGTTGAATAAGCAATAACGATTCTTTTGGTAAGCTGTATTTTTCTCGTAAATCAATCGAGGAGTCAATCTCTTTAAGCATTGGTAAGTTGCGTAATAAAATAGTAGTACGCAATTGATATAAATCGCTGAGGTACTCACCATCCATTTTGCCTGTTACAATAACTCCTGTGGCAAACCCAATAAAACGCTTTTCGACGGTAGCCCAAAACTGTTGTTGTTTGCTTCGGCCTTGCAATGATGCTAAATGACCAAATAACTCACGCGCATCGTAAAAAAGCATACCTTTTTTTAATCTTGCAATAATTGAAATCAAAGGCAGAAGAAATACATCGCCTACAAAATAATAGTCGAACTTGGAGAAAAACAATTTGATAAATAAAATGAGGTAGGATTTTCCGTAGAAACTTAAAGGCCCCAGTACACGAGATAACTTATATACGCTATCATCAGGTTTTGTATAGCATTCACCACCAAGCCAATCAAAACCTATTAAGGTTACTTCAATTCCTTTTTTGCGCAATGAGATTTTGAGATTTGAAAAACGAGTGTCGAAATTATGGTTACCCAGCATTGTGAGTAAAGCAGTTTTTTTCGACATCTATTTACACCAAATAAAATTAATAAGTAAACTTTAAGGTATTGCGCATAATGGTCTTGGCGTCGAAGCGTTCTTTGAATTCTATGAGCGATATACTGGGAGTCATGGGGTTATCTGCTTTGGTATCCTGCGAAACGCCAATATCAACGTAATGATAGCCGTTCTCTGTGCTCCACTTTACCACTTCGTAGTTAATGCGTTCAATAGGTTTAAATTCCGCATAATCGTACAGAAGCATATTGTAAAAACAGAGTGTTACCATGGAGTTGCAAACAAAAACTAATGAACCGGCAATAGGTTTCCCCTTATGATAAAGCATAAAGAGCTTAATTGCCTCGGGGAAAAGTTCTGCAAGTTTATAAATGTCGGGCAATGAGTGTGTAGGTTTTACATTATGTCGCGCTTTATTCTCTATCAGTATAGGATAAAACTCGTCGTAACGGTCGTTTATCTCAACGGTTAAATCAGGGTTACGCAACGTTTTGCGAATATTTTTTCTTGTAGAAGGATTGATGCGCATAAGGAAATCCGTATGCGGATCTAAATGAATAGCACTCGATATGTAGTGGAGGTCGTAGCTAAAGCCCCTCCATAACATCGCGAAATCCAAATTCTGATTCATCTCTTTTTCGTAAATCATTGGAGCCGAGGTAAGTAAATAACCTTTGTATCCTGCGTTTTTCCCATGCTCGAGTAGAACATCAACAAGTTCCAAAGCACGATGAAATTTTACGGATGGTGTTACCAACGAACCGTAGCTTGCACCAATCGGAGATTCAAAATAACCCTCCACCACCCTTCCGGGTAAAGCAGCTACAATGGCATCTCCTTCGAGAATCATTAAGTGCTGGAATTGGAACTTACCGGGAGTATGATAATCAAAAAACTTTTGTGTATGGAAAATCGTACCATTGTTCGAGTTCTCAATAAACTCATCCCAACGTGCTTTATATTCGGCACTATACTCTATAACTCGCATAAACTCTTTGCCTAAAGTTTCACTTTAATGGAAAGCGAATGACCTGACCCAAGACTATAAATAAAAGGGGTGAGAGCATAGTCGAATGAAAAAGATTTATACTCAATGCCAAGTCCGGTGGTTATGGATCGAGATTCAAAACCTGTTGAATAACCAATACGCAGTGCAATTAACGAATCGTAGAGGATGTTTGCACCTGCATTAACATGGCTACCTGCGTCTAAATATTGTTGATACTCAACTCCAGGCTCTACTGTTAATTTTGCGTCAGGAATAGCAATACTGTAAGAAGTTCCTACTCTAAAATCAGTTGGCAAAACGGAAGAATTGTAATTAAGATTATTCATTGAACCAAGATTTCGCAGAGCTGCAGAAACTTGTACATTATCCATAAACTTGTACAACAACCCTAAATCTACTCCGTAACCGAATGCCTCACTCTCAATTATTCCTTCGTAGTAATAATTTGCACTAACACCTGCATAGAGCTTATTTGAAAGGGCAAATCCGGTGCCCAACTTTACCATCAAATAATTAGCATTTACATCGTCAACAACCGGTCCCGGTTTGGTCCTCACTTCGATTCCTGTTACCGCTGTACCATTAAATCCGAGAGCAAAGTTCATAGAAAACAGTGAAAAAGAAAGTGCAGCTTGTTCACTTCTTACATCTTGAATCCACTCATTATGCATAATATATAGTTCTGAACCCTCAGCCAAAGCGAGTTTGGCGGGATTGTAAAACAATGCAGTAACGTCATTTGCAAAAACAGTACCTGCATCGGCAAGAGCTATATTTTTAGCACCTGAGCCCAACTTTAAAAAAGACATACCTGTTTTACCCGCATCTTGAGCAAAAACAGTTGCAATACTCATTAAAACAACAATCAAATAATTTTTCATTCTTAAAACCTAATATCAATCTTGCAAATTAAGCTAAAAATTAACAACTATGCCAATACTATGTCGGCCGGCAGGAGTGTAGGGCTCACCAATAAATGCATATTGCACTGTTGTTGCTAATCCCATTAGCTCATCTGAATATCCAAAACCGGCTGTTGGTAGTGCAGGTATTTCGTTTGAAGAAAATACCACATTATCCAACCCAGCCCTCACCACAAATTTTTCAAATATGGAATACTCTCCACCCGCTCTTAAAAAAGAAGTACCCATATTGTCACTCACATATTCAACGCCAACAATATATGATTTATTTGTTGCCTGGTAGTTAACGGCAAGTACTTTTCGTAATGGGAATTTATCGGTCGTATTAAGTCCATCTGTACCGTATAAAGGAGTTGTGTCCCATTTATATTTCGTGTTGATATCCGAAAGTGTTAAACCTACAGCAAAATTATCATTAATAACGTACAAAGCACCAATATCAAAGCCAAAACTTGTTGTGGTGATATCTTCATAAAGAGAATAGTAATAGAATCGAGCCAAAAACCCGATACTTAATTTTCTTGAGAACTTGTTTGCAAAAGACAAATAGAATAAATTTTCGGAAGTTGAAAGCTCATCGAGTTTGAATCCATGTGCATCTCGCTGGTCAATGTTGGAAACACCTGCGTTTATAAGTCCAATGCTTGCACCTGCTGTCGAGCGGGGTTCAGCGTTGGGATTAAGCGAATCTGCATCACTGTAGAAATCAAACCTTCTGGTAAAACTGAGTAAGTTCAAACTTCTATCCATACTCATAATACTGTAACCGGTATTAAATGAATTACCTTGCTGGTAAACGGAAGCAGCCGGATTATAGAGCGGAGAAAGTTCACCTGTACGAAGTGCAGCACCCACATTACCCATTGCCATACCACGTACCGAAAATCCCATTCTGCTAAATGAACCGGGAGCTTTGTTTGCTTCTATAAAGGTGGGCTGTGCATACAAATTAATTACAAAGACCAATACTGCCAATGCTTTTACTATAGTTCTCATTATTGCACCACCAGTATTTTTCCGTAAAATACTTCCGAATCGTCTAACTCAATTCTGTAGAAATAAACGCCATTGGGTACATAATGCGAATTATCATCTGTTCCATCCCAATAATCAATAACACTTCCATCGGTACCGGTTGTATGTACTCCGGCTCCTCGGGCTTCGTTCTGAATTATAGTTTTTACGTAGTTCATTCCAAAATCAAAAATTCTAATGGTTACCTTTTTACTTGCGCTACCCACTGAGTACTTTATTGCTGTTGAACCCAGTCGCGGAGAAAACGGGTTGGGGAATGCATAATGCTCAACATCTCCTGATATAGGTCGCGAGGCAATAGTTAATCTCCATTTTGGTGACCAACTATCCCCTACCGAGCGTTCGTTACGAACAAGCCCGTTATCCGAACCCAACCAAGAATATAGACCATCTTGTGTAAATGCAGACGAGTAGAACGAATTTGTTTGGAGTTCTAATCCGGATACTTCGTCAATTATTTGCTGAGCAGCATACCAAACTTGATTTGAAGAAGACTTTTGATAAGCACCTGTATTTGTAGATGCGATAACAAAGTTTTTATATGCGGCTATATTATTAACTTTTTCGCCTTGCAGAGCATTGCCCCAGCTTTTTCCGCCATCGGTTGAGTAACTGAGCCCGTACTCTTCATTTTGGTCTTCCGCTTTCCAAGTAGCAGCCCATAATGTGTTGTTAAAGCTGTTGTAATTCATTCCCACCACAAAATTACCTGTTATGGGCGATTCAGAGTTTTGATGATTGTACTTAATCCAGCTCACCCCACCATCAGTAGATTTGTTAATACCGTTAGCTGAGCCACAAAACACAAGTGAATCGTTAACAGCAATGACTGAAAAAAGTCTATGATTCAAATTCCCTTCAGCACATATTTTCCCACCGACAGGAGAAAGGCAAAAGCTGAGTGTATCTGTTGGTTTAATGGAGTTGCTATAATCGGGTGGTAAAACTACACGCTCCCAAGTAACACCATAATCTTTTGTTCTACGCAATCCTCCGGCAAAAGAAGCTGTATAAACTACATTGTTATATACGGCTATATCATAGGTAATGTTTTGAATATCCACGGTTACCGGAACCGCTTTAATTCGGTTAATTCCATAAACAACTACACTATCGGTCTGAGCATCAAGGGGCTGAGCAAGGTAGGTCCAGGTATTTCCACCGTTTTTAGAATAAAGAAGCCCTGCACCGGCGGGTAATTGCTGTCCCAATGTCTCAACCGTTTTTGCTAACGCTACCCACATTGTAGATGTAACAGGATCATGCGCTATTGCAGAAATACTATGTTTACCAAAGCCCTGCGTATCGTAATAGTTCACCCACGAAACTCCGTTATCGGTACTACGACTTAATCCGCGTGAGGTACCAATCCAAAGCGTATCCCCTACTGCCAACATTGCGCTAACACTATTGCCCACAGGAGTTCCTTCGGTTGCCGCCGACTGATTCAGCGGTTTTGAGTAATCAAAGTCGTAGGGTATTGATTGAGGGAATACACTCCCCGCTGTCAACAATAAAATAGAAAAAACTAAAAATCTCATTATCTGATTGTCACACTTTGTGAAAGTATATTACTGTATTTTTTTCGCTTATCTTGAGCTTGAAAATCAAACCGATAAGTACCTTTGGTGTTATTCGAATCTGCATAAAACACACCTTTGAATGTGCTATCGCTTACTGAAAAATCAAGGACAAAACGCGTTCCGTTTGAGGTTCCGTTTGGACGAGTAACCGTATAAAACACTGAAGCAATGTCTGCAAATCCATTGGGATCAAATGCTTTAACTTGAGCAGTTCCAACAACGGGTGCACCAGCTACGGTTAGAGTATCGGTACAAATAAGGTTGGAGATAACAGGGGCAAGATTGTCCTTGCCCGAGTCATATTCAAAATTTTGTTCTGCGAGTTTGGAAACTACGCGATTTTTATCTTTTACAAAATACACTATACGGTAGTCGCCACTAAGTAAGATAAAATTCATTACGTATCGTGCTGAATACACTCCGTCGTTCAAAGTGTTATCACCATTGTTCGCATTGCCATTATCAAGCAAAAGAATTGGTTCTTTATTAACCTTTTCATTTGCAAAATAGAGTTCAGCATAAACGCTCTCAACGGCTTCTTTACCAACAATTGAAACACTAAGTGGTAAAAGAGAATCAACTTCCGTTCTTTGATAAAGGGTAATAGCTGAAACTGAGTTAACTCTAATAGAAGCACCTTCCGATGCCGTAATTGGTGTATCGTATTGTTTCTCACATCCGATAAATGCAACCGCCATTAAAATGGCTATAACTAATAATTTATTCATACTTAAAAATTATCTCTTTTTGAGTTGAGATATAATGGATAAATATTTCCACTATATACTAAACTATTGAAAACGGTAATGGAATAAAACTTATAAAAAATAAGAGTATTGCTAAAGCACCAAGGATTTTGCGACCTAAACCTAACTCTACTTGGTTCTCAATTTTGGGATGTTGCGGTTTTATCAAAAAGTACAACATAAACGCCCAAAACAACCAACCACTCCAACCAATGCCCCAACCCAATGAATAGAGTGTATCAATTAATCCAATTACACCAAAGGCAAATAACAATAACAAACTTATGTGCGAAACAACTGAGTGTACTTTTTCACCAAACATCGCATAGACTATATGTCCGCCATCTAACTGTCCAACCGGTATCAAGTTCATGGCGGTTACTAACAATCCAAACCACCCCGCACATAAAAACGGATAATGGTAAATCTCACTCATAGGGGGCACAAACTGTGTTTGAGGATTGGTGAGGAGATTTCTAAGAAATGCAAACAATAGCGAATCTCCAAAAAATAACTCAATACCCTTGCCCTCCGCACCTGGAGTAAAATAATCGGGGTGAATTGAAAGAATAAACTCTTTGCCCGGTAAATGGGTAAAACCTATAGTTAAAAAAATTAATGCAACCACAACTCCGCTCAAGGGACCCCAAATGCCGATATCGAACAGTGCTCTTGTGTTCTTAATTTGACTTTTAGAACGTATAACTGCACCAAGTGTTCCAAAGTTAAGCATCAAATCAATTGGTGGAAGCGGAATAAAATAAGGCAGAGTCACTTTTACCTTATGAAAAAGCGATGCGAAGTAGTGACCAAATTCGTGAGTTCCCAAAATTAAGAGTAATGCAAATGCATACGGTACTCCCAAACTCAAATCAGAGAATTCAATCATTCCCGTAAACCCCTTTATCCAAGCGTATCCGGCGATAATTGTTGTCATTACCGTAACAATAAAAAGTCCGAGATGAATACTTATGGTTTTTAGTGTTTTTAACTTCATTAAAAATCTATATGAAACCCTATTGCTGAGAATTGCTCGGGAAGATCGTAATACTGTCCGTGATTATTTCTACCGGAATAATATTGGTAATAAAGCGAGAATCCGGCTCCCGTTATATTTCCTACTTTAACACCTGCCATTATGGTATTGTATGCCATAAAAGTATTGAGTTTAACTAATTTAGTTTCAGCGGCTACAAAAGGAACAAATCCCCAAACCTTATACTCGGGCAGAAAACTATCAAAACCAATTTGGTAGATTCCGGGATGTAAACCCTTAGGAGATGTGTGGTAAACATAAGTCAACCCTGCATAGAGACGTGTATTGGAAAATTTGATGTAAGGGAATACTTCAATAAACTCTCTGCTGTAAACAATAGGATTCCTACCATCTAACCAGCCACCAAGAGTATTGCTGTAATGGCCATCAACCATATGTGTGCTGATGTGGCTTAATCTTACTCTTACACCTGCTTCATATCCGGCTATTTTACCACTATATCCGGCATTAAAACCAAACAGATAGTCAACAGCATCAACAGGAAAATGGAAATCATTTTCACCACGCAGCTTGGTGTAGGTAAACATATCAGCACCAATTGAAATTGTTGCACCCGACTCCAATTTATAGTGGACTATATCTTTGCTCGCACCAATATCCATGCGTAAATCGTTTTGTCCGGTTCTAAATAAAAATCCAATTCTGGGCTCTAAAAAATTTGCTGTAAACGGTTGTATATTCAGTTTATCAGGGAATAACAATGTTGTTTCTTGGGCAAAAACCGAAACACAACTAACAATTGCAACAGCAATTAAAAGATTAATTTTCATTGATTTAATTAGACTTTCTAAGGAAAAATAAGGAGTAAGCAATTAGAATTTTCTTTCTTTCCAAACCACAGTTGGATTAGAAATTACAACAAAGGGCAACAACACAACATAGAGAGTGCTGTAAACAAAATAACTCATAAAATGTTTTAATGATGAGGCGATACCAAGACCGCTTAAGTTAAACATTAATAACACAAAATCTGAGATCATCTTAATTGGCCAAGCAATTAAAGTTATAGGATGTAAAAAAACGAGCACTGGTGAAAGAAGTATTGCAACGTTAATAACATAAGCAGGAACCATAAGCAACCAACCACGGAGTGGTGCTTTAAGTCCTCCAATACCCCATCTCTTTTTTTGGCGATATAAAGTTTTGTAGTCTAAACAGGGTGAAGAGACAACCAAAGATTCTCTATCCAACGGCATTCGAATTTTATATTTCTTAAGTCGAATTATTGCCATCATTAAATTGAAATCTTCGGTAATACTAAAGGGCAGACTTTCATAACCACCCACTTCTTCGTATGCTTTTTTAAGATAACTCATATTGTTTCCAATACAACTTATCGGCATTCCTGTGTTAATGGTTCCGGCGGCAACTGAAAGCAAATAAATAAAATCGAGGTTTTGCATACCGGTAAATCTATCGTTATACTCTTGCGAGGTAAACCCATTAACCACACCAACACCGGGCTCATAATAAGAACAGATAGTTTTCACCCAAGTTTTTTCGGGAGCACAATCTGCATCGGTGGTTAATATAACTTCACCTGTCGCAATCCGAGTACCATTTGCAAGCGCGTTAGTTTTTCCTTTTAACTCGCCAATTTCTTTTGTGGAAATAATCTTTACAAATTTTGGCTTGTTCTTAATGAATTCATCGATAATTTTGGACGTATTATCTGTTGACTTATCATCAACTAATACAATTTGTAATTTTCCTTCAGGGTACTCTAACTCATCCAGCGCTTTAAGGCAACGACCAATATTTTCTTGTTCATTTTTAGCAGCAACTAAAACTGTGGCTGTTGGCAAATCACTTTCAGCAATTTTGTTATAGCTTCTTGCCGCACCAATAATAAATAGTAAGGTTTGCCCTAAGTAACCAAGGGCACCTACTAATAGTGTAAGTATAAAAATTTCGGTTAAAGACACTCTTGTGCAACTCCAAAAGTAAACTGGTTTATGGCTGCTTGTTTTACTAATTCTGAAACTGAGTTCAAAAGTATTTCAGATGATTTAAGACTGTCGTGAAACACTACAATGGAGTCAGTTTTTAAATAGTTTTCAACCACAAATGTAACAAGATTTTGGCGGTTATTATAATCACGGGTGAGTAAACTCCACATCACTGGAATCATGCCTAACTCATAAACTATCTGTTCCAGACCAAATGTTATGCGCCCTTTTGGCGGGCGAAAATATTTGGGACTCACTCCTGTAGTCTGTTCAATTATCTCAGTGCACTTTTGAATTTCCTCAACAATGATTTCCTTTTGTTGCAAAAGTAAATTCTTGTGGTTCATGGTGTGATTACCTATAGTGTGCCCTCTGTTAATAACCTCTCGAGCAAGTGAAGGGTGTTTTTTTACATTTTCTCCAACCCAAAAAAATACTGCTTTTATGAAATGTTCGTCAAGTTTATCCAACAACTGCGGAGTAACTTCGGGTAGTGGGCCATCATCAAATGTAAGCAATATCTTATCAGTTTTGGATTTCCATCGATAACCTTTAAGAAAATTCATCACCATTGAAGGTGGTGTGCTTAAATACTTCATGCTATCGCGCTACCTTTCTTCCTTTCCATGTAAACTGCCCTAAAACGCCGGCTACAGCAGCTAATATAATATAAGGAAGGTGTATAAGCTCTGCGAGAAAAAATGCTTTATGTGGAATTTTGTCATAGAGTAGGGGTCTGCCCTCTCGCATAACTGCATATTCAGTAATTACCTTAACAATTAAGCCTGTTATAGTCATTACCAAGTGGCCTTCTTTTGCCAGTCCGAGTAAGTAAGCAATCGGAATAACAATAGCGGCAGTAAGTTGCAAGAGAAAGTACAAAAATATGCCTACTAACTTGGCAATGAGTCCAATATCTTCGTAGTGTAATCCTTTACTTGCCCAACGTTTACGCTGTTGATAAAACTGGTTTATCGAGGAGTTTGGTTGCGTTGTTACTAAGGCTTTGCTATTGTAACAAAAACGAATATCATAAGTGGTTGTTCTGCTTATTTTTTGCATCAACAACTCATCATCACCGCTGCTTAAATGCTCATTATCAGTAAATCCGCCAACTTCATCAAACACAGATTTTCGATAGGCAATGTTAGCAGCACTTGCAATTGTGGGCAAACCTGCTCCAATTAATCCCGCTCCCGCTAAAGTTAACCCAGCATGTTCAATTTCTTGAATTTTATCAAACAGCGATGTTCCGGAAGTAAATTTAACGGGCCCCGCTACCAAAGCAGTATTTTCACTAAAATAAGAAACCATTGTTTCAAGCCACTGAGTTGGGTGTAAACAATCAGCATCGGTTCCAACTATAATTTCGCCTTTAGCAAATGAGAGAGCGTAGGTAATAGCTCGTTTTTTCATCGCTTTAGAAGTTCGCTGAACCGGAACTTGTAAAATATCGATGTATTCCTCTTCAACAGCTTCACTCAGTTTATAGTAAGAATCGTCGTCGCTCATATCATCAACAAACAGAACTTGTAGTCTGTTTTTGGGGTAAGTTTGACTCTTTATACTTTCAAGCGATTGTAAAATTGCTTCCGATTCATTCCTAAAGGGTATAATTACTGTGAGTAGTGGGACTTCAGAAGTGGTCGTAAATTGCGATCGAACACGTTTAAGTCCTCGTTTAATTAACAGCAAAAAAAAGTAATAATGCATAGCCGAGAGAATAAGTGCTAATGAAAGTAAGTAAATCATTTCTTTTTTAACCACATCATTAAAAGTCCCACCAATGCAGGAGCCGCAATGTTCGTGAAAAACATTGATATAGAAACGTTAAAAGCTGCTGCTTGCGATACGTTGGCAAATGAGAGCGAAAATATTGTTACACTTTCTCGCACGCCCAACTCACCTATGGTAATAGGGGGAATTAAAGATTTTAGAAAAAACATAATCGAGCCAATCCAAAATAACTCAATTACCGAATGTGAGAGCGAAAAACTTTTAGTTAACAGAGCAAATTGTGCCGAGAATGACAACACCACAAAAAACGAATAAACACCAAGCTTTATCAAAACCCGAGGAGAAAGAGTTCGGAATTTTTTTAAACTTTCAACAAACTTTTGAATAAAGTTCAATGCCAATATTTTTTTTCTCAAGAGCCATGCAGCCAAAACAATAATTCCCAAGAAAGCTATCGCCACGGAAAGCATTACCGAACCATTATAGAGGTATTCTTCCTTACCAATTACGCCTTTTGTGAGGAGATTGCCCGTTAATGCAACAATTCCAAAAAGATAAATAAATAGCAGTCCCGAAGTTTTATCGAGCAATGTAGCAGCGGTGCAGTCGCTTATAGTAACATCGTTATAGGGAATTTTTCTTCCAACATATTCCCCTGCCCTAACGGGTGTAAAGGCACCCAGAGCGTGTCCGTAGAATAAACTTTTAATTATGGAGTTGGGTTGAGTAACGTGTAGTAGCTCCTTCGAAAGTAATTCCCACTTTTTATACTGAAAAAATACGTTCACCAAAAAAAGTGATGAACCCGCGATGAACAGCGGAATAGAAACAGTAAAAAACATTGCAACAATGGAGTTATATTGCACCTTGCTAACAACATATACAATAAGTAAAATTGTTAAAAGTGCTTTAAACAAGAAACCTGTATAACCTTCAAAAAAGGAATGTGTTCCCCCGGGTTTTTTTTCAATGCTCATCGTTTGAGTATTACCGTCAGACTAATAACTTACCATTATCCATAAACAACTTACCATCCAAATACACGGTCGGTTTTTTAACCACTCCATCTAAATGCAGAGGAACGTTTGATGTGCCTCCCATTGAGACATTATTGCCAAAGGCAATATGAATGGTTCCCAGCACTTTTTCGTCCTCAAGCAGTACACCGCTGATTTTTGCACTATCGTTTGTGCCTATGCCAAACTCGGCTACATTATGAGCGGGTTTACCAAATTTAGCAAGTAGTTCTTTAAACTTTTGTGCTTTTTCTCCGCCGGAAACGGAAACTGCAAAACCATTTTTAATCTCTATATGTATTGGTTCTTTATCCACAACCCCAATCGAAGCCATTGAGCCATCAACAACTAAAACACCGTTAGCTGTACCTTCAACTGGGGCAAGAAAAGTCTCTCCGGTCGGCAAATTTCCGCTTTCACCCGGTTTATGAAAAAGCCCTTTTGAAGAAAATGCCGTTCTTCCTGCTATGCTAAATGTAAGCTCGGTTCCAAGTTTAGTAGTTATCCTTACTTCATTTTTCTTTTCGAGTAACGCTTTTAGCTGATTTGAAAGTTTTGCGATTTTGTTATAATCGGCATTCATTCCGCGAATCATAACCTCACTGGTAATTCCCGGAAATGTTGCAACACGAGTTCCGCCTGCCGAAGCGGTCCGCCTTGCATTGGTATGGGTTAATGAAGTAGATGTTGGTATAAATACCACATTAAAATGCTTCATCAGTTCTGCAATTTCTGCAGGGGGCTCCTCACCATTAAATTTTAATACGGGCATTTCCACAAACAAACTATAATAGCCCAATTCACGTGCATTTTTGTGAAGTGCGTAACCAATTTCATATTTGTTTATATCGGTGAGAACTAATATTCTCTCCTTTTTCTTGACTTTCATACAAACTTGAATTGCTGTACGTGCTGCTAAATCTAATTTAGTTAGTTTCATAGTAACTCCGTTAAAAAGGAAAACCAAGATTAATTTGCATACTCAAATTTAATCCGCCTTCATTTATTGATTTTTCGAGGGGGATTTGACTATTGACCGATTGAGGAAAAAATTCGTTTGTCGTACTGTTTTTAAGTTTTCCCACGCTTGCAAATGTATAACCAAAGTTACCTTCGAGCGTAAGATAGTCCGAAAGTATATTGAGAATAAAACCACTACCAATTATAAAGGTCACAGTTCTATCATCATTTCCGAATTCGTTTACCGATGTTGCTCCGTCTGGTGCACTGATGGTTTCACGCAAACGTAAAGTAGAGAATTGAGCAATAGCATCAACAACTTTCCAGCTAAGTCCGCCGGTTATTTTCGTGCCAAAATCTATACCTGCTCCAAAGCTATTCATACGCATTCGCAGCGAACGATTAGATAAGCCGGTAGGCACAATCTCAGTTGAGCTATTGGTTTCGCTTAAAGTTGAGTAGTAACCTTTTACAGTGAACACAAAACCAGAAACATTGGCGCGAACAACGTTGACACCAACTCTATAACCAATGGCCTTCCCAAATTCATCCATCTCATCTTGAAGAGCGAGTTTGTTTGCCTCGTTGTAGGAGTGAACATACTCGTTAAGGTCATTGGGTTTATACTGTTGTACTTCAATTCCACCATAAAAACCAACAAGGCCCAAGCACCCAAAACCGAATTGCTGAGCATTAACTGAAATGGTTAACGAAGCAACAGCTGTTAATATGAGGATTGTTCTAATCATCCTTTGGCTGCTTTTTCACGCTGAAGTTTCCCAAGCTCCAAGCCGTGACCGTTAGGTCCATTTTCCGATTTACGAAGTAGCAATGCAAACAACATTCCGAAAAATCCTAAAAACGAAAAAATTATCATTCCGGGGAAGTAACCTTGTGCGTTGTCAGGACCTGCAGCTGAAATATCGTTAACGGTTCCAATTAAGTAATTAAAACCGGCTAATCCAATATTTTGAATCATAGTCATAAGTCCTAATGCGGTTCCCAACTTAGATTCGGGTACAATAATTGCAACCGAAGGCCACATAACAGCGGGCACCAATGCGAATGCAATGCCCATTATGGCCATTGGCAGAAATACCATGCCTGCTCCAACGTACAGTGATAACAAGTAAACGGGTAGCAATAAAGCCGAACCTAACATCATCAACAACGAACGATTTCCGACATAATCAGCCATTAAACCAAAAAGTGGTGTCATAATCATTGAGGAGAGTGTAAGTAAACTACTTAAAAATCCTGCTTGGTCATTACCCACTCCATGCACATCTGCAAACATCTTTATAGCAAATGTTTGAAACGGAAAAATTGCAGAATAAAACACAACGCAGAGCATTACTATGTACCAATACGATGTGCTAAATGAGAATATATCTTTGAAAACTACTTTATCGGTTTCACCTGCTTGACCTAATTGATAGCGTTTTTCAGCATATTGATCCAGCGCGAAATACAAGAAGGCTGCAAGTACGCAAACAATTCCTGCTGCCGTGGCAATCATCAATGGACCGTACCAAGTTTCATAAGCACCACGAGCCCATGTAGGTGAGTTAAGTGCGGCGAAGGTTCCCAATCTCGCAATTGTGAGATTGATACCAAAAGCAAAGGATAGCTCCTTACCTTTGAACCATCTACCCAAGGCTGTAGTAACAGCTACAATCAATGATTCAGCACCTAAGCCAAATACCAATCTGCCTATAGCCATAAGTGGGAAAGCTTGTTCAGTACCCATCGAAAAAATTGCGGGAACAATGGTAAGTACAGAACCAACCAAACACAAGAGAGCAAAAATAACCGTTGAAATCCTGGTTCCGATTCTGTCAATTATCAATCCACCAATCAGCACCATAATCACATTGGGAATGCTGTAAATAGCATTAAGCATTCCAATATCTGCATCACCAAGTTTTAATTGATCCCTGAGTAATTCAGCAACAGGGCTGATGGAATCATAAATGTAATAATTGCCAAACATTGCAAAAGAGGCAACAATCAGTACAACCCATCTAAATAGGGTTGAAGGTTCAGGCTTTAATTTTTCATTTACTGCTGCTGAATGACTCACGCGAATTCCTAATTCTATTTCTTGGGAACATTTTTAATTACTGCGGTTAATAAATTCCAAAATTTTTCAACTGTTGGAACGTTAACCTGTTCATCGGGCGAATGAGCCCCTGTAATTGTGGGACCAAAAGAGAGCATATCTATTGAGGGATACTTCTCTTTGATGATTCCGCATTCAAGACCTGCATGTATAGCTTTAATGTGTGGTTCTGAACCAAACAAATCTTTGAATGTAGTTTTTGCAACTCCTAAAATTTCGGAATGAACATCGGGTTGCCAGCCGGGGTATCCGTCACCTTGAGTAACTGATGCTCCAGCTAATTCAAAAATTGCAGCAACACGCTGTTGAATATCTCGTTTTTCGCTATCTACAGAACTACGCTGCGAAGTGGCTACATCAATCGAATTTTCGGCAGTGTGGACAATTGCCAAGTTTGTTGAAGTCTCTACAAGCTCAGGGATATCGTAACTCATCTTAACAACGCCATGATGCTGCGAGGCAAGAGCCCTTACAATTGTAAGTGTTTGTGCGTCACTTATTACACCCAATTCTGTGGTGGTTTGTGCAACCGTTACTTTAACATCGGGCTCAACGTTGCCAAATTCATTGCTGAGCTTGGTAAAAAAGTTTTTAGCGGCTTCACTCCAAGTTGCTACATCAGATTTTGGTACTATAATAGTTGCAAATGCTTCACGGGGAATTGCATTCCGTTTGCTGCCACCTTCGAGAGAAATCAATCCAAAAACATTTCCTGCTTTGTAGCGATTTAACAAAAACCTCGAAAGCTGTTTAATTGCGTTGCCTTTTTGAAGATGAATTTCAAGGCCGGAGTGTCCCCCCTTAAAACCTGTAACACTAACTTCTAACACCTCTGCATCGGGGTACTGTGCTGAACGTGTTATAGGAAAAGAAGCTTGTGTATCTATGCCACCGGAGCAACCAATATAGAACGCTCCATCCTCCTCTGAATCCAGATTGAGCATTATAGTACCTTTAAGAAGAGAAGCATCCAAACCGGCTGCACCGGTCATGCCGGTTTCTTCATCTAAAGTCATTAATATTTCAAGCGGACCGTGTTCAATGGTGGGATCTTCACTAATAGCCAACGCTGCGGCTACGCCTATTCCGTTATCAGCACCCAAGGTGGTACCGGTAGCTGTAACCC
Organism: uncultured Ignavibacteria bacterium; assembly: GCA_937996765.1. Classification (GTDB taxonomy): domain Bacteria; phylum Bacteroidota; class Ignavibacteria; order Ignavibacteriales; family Ignavibacteriaceae; genus CALKUG01. Next base: position 14,133 of record CALKUG010000427.1, on the reverse strand, counting down.
AATCGCCTTTAACTTGCAGTTTAATCGGATCGTTGTCAAAATCGTGTTCGGTTCCCTTATTCATCTCGCATACCATATCAAGATGCCCTTGAAGAATAATTGTTTTGCGATCTTCATATCCTGGAGTGGCAGGAATGCGAACAATTATGTTTCCAACTCCATCAACAGAATAATCCATTTGTTTACTGTTAAGAAAGTCAAGCACATATCGAACAACCTTTTCTTCTTTTTTTGAAGGACGAGGACATTCGGAAAGAGCTTCAAAATGCTTCCACAACAAACTTGGTTGTAATGCTGAAAGAACGTTACCCATAGGATTAACTCCTGAAAAATAATTAAGTAAATAATCTAAATAAACTACACAATATTTAAACAAATAGAAACAAAACCAAGAGTAAAATTTAATGCGGTGTTTGTGGTAGTGATTTTTAGTAAGGGTATTAAAAACTGAATACATAAAAAAAGACTCATCCCGAGTTTATTCGAGATGAGTCCTGTGATGGTTAGATATTAGGTTTTATCTAAACTGCTATGACTGCGCTTTTTTTACCTTGTGCGTGTTTCGCGGTCGGTTGTACGTTCCTGTGAACCTGTGCGTCCGTTCCTGTTAGTCTCTTGCGTACTGCGTTCACGAGGAGCTTCACGTGGCGTTTCGCGAGTTGCCGGTTTCTCGGTGTTTCTCTCGCGCACTTCAGGTGTGCGAGGTGTAGGAGTTGTACGATTTCCGTCGCGATTTATTTGTTCACGGTTTGGTTCACGTGTTACTTCACGATTCTGTTCTCTGTTTGGTTCACGTGTTACTTCGCGACTCTGTTCTCTGTTTGAATCAGAGCTTCCGTTACGGTTTATTTGTTCGCGGTTTGTTCTTTCAGTATTCACCTCACTGCGTGTTGTTTCAGTTGCACGTGGGGTTTCTCTCTCAACTCTTTCGCGAACACCTAATGCGTCTCTGTCTAAATCTGCACTTCTCTCAGAGCGTTCAAAATTGTATCTGTTTAAGTCCTCACGGGTGTTTCCATCACGCTCTTCGGGTCTGTAAACACGTACTCTTTCGTTTTCGCTCACATTGTTCTCAACTCTTTCACGTGTGAAATCTATATCTCTTGTTCTAACGCTGGTTCCGGTAGTGCGCTCAACAAAGCTTCTATCTAAACCATTGTTCACAAAAGTGTTTCCACGTACACCGAAATCGTTGCGTACTTTAGTTCTGTTGTAGATTCTTTCGCTCTCACTTTCGCGCACTCTATATTTATGGATAGAGTTGTTATTAAAGTGATTCGCCTTCACTATGTTCCAGTGCCAGTAGTTGGCATGATACCTACGATTGTATCGAATTCCGTAATTCACTGACCATGATGCGTAAGGTGAAAGCGGAGCCCAGCAGATATAATCACTGTCATATCTCCACTCTACCCATGCAGGTGCCCAATCGTAATCCGGCATCCAAATCCATCCGTAATAATTGTCAAAGTGCCATCTGCCATAATGATACACTATGTGACCATAAGTTTCTTCGGAATCCCAATACCACCCGTAATCGGTGTAAATCCAACGGCCTACAGAATACGGACTCCATTGTGCTCCGCGAAAATAAGGACGCCAAACTACTAAGCCATCGTTCATCGTAATCCACGAACCATGGGGCTGAAGCGATGAATAAAAGAAATCGAAACTCACTCTTATTCCGGCTTCGGTTTTGTTTGTAACGCTTAAAAGTGCTACAGCTGCTAATAGGAGAATTAATCGTTTCATGGTAGTATTCCTTCTTGATGTTTCGATATATTATCCAATTACCGTGCCGAACTAATTTAGTTGCGATTTTGCGAATTTCCGCACATTTCTTTTATGCAATGTGACTGAAATGTATATTTTACTATACACATGTGACTAATTCAAATATCGAGAACTTTTTACCGACTTGTGCATCTTATCATAAGTAGATACGAACAGTTATTTACAAAAGCATCATAAAAAAAAGAGATAACTATGACAACAGATAAAGTACTTACAGAAGAACAGTTTAAGTCAGGGATTACTTTCGATGACTTTCTTGCTGAAACAGAACGCAAAGTAGCCGCAACCGATGTTACATCATTAGACCAAGAAGCATTAGAAACTTTTAAATACACCGATTTAAATGTGCATAGAATGAAAAGAGGGATTAAATCATTTACCCCCGATGAGCAGCTGGTTGAATTAGTTAATAAACCAAGTGCGGGAACCAAATGGCTTGTTATTACCGAAGATTGGTGCGGTGATTCTGCACAGTGCTTGCCCGGACTATATTTGATGGCGAAAGCAAATCCTTCCATCGAATTTCGCATTTTTGAAAGAGATAAAAATCCTGAGTTAATGGATAAATACTTAACTAACGGAACCAGAAGCGTTCCGATTTTGGTTGGAATGAATGAGCAATTCGAAGAGATTTTCCATTGGGGTTCACGTCCAAAAGAAGCAGCTGATTTAGTGAAGGAATGGAAAGCTCAAGGATTAGAAAAAGCAGAGTTTATAGAACGCTTGCATGTTTGGTACGGCAGAAACCGTTGCAAAGCATTACAAGAAGAAATTAAAACAATTCTCGCCGGTGTTTAAACAACTCAACTCTTAGAATTAGAATTGATTATACGGGCTCTGTTTTATCGGGGCCCGTTTCATTTTCAGGGTTGTTATCTTCAACTTTTTGTAGAAGAATGATACCCACTACAAAAAATACCAATAGTGATAGAATGGCATAACGCTGGCTTCCAGTGAGATAGCTTATCACCCCAAATACTAAAGGACCAATTACAGCCGAGCTTTTCCCAAAGAATGAGTAAAAACCAAAAAACTCTGTTTTATGATCCGAGGGTGTTAATTTAGACATTAACGACCGACTGGTCGATTGACTCGACCCCATAGCAGCCCCAGCCAACAAGCCGACTAAATAAAACTCCTGCTTCCCAGTTATAAAAAAAGCAAGAATTACTGTAACAATCCAAATAACCAAGGATATTACAATTGTTCGTTTTTGCCCAATTTTGTCCGACATAACACCCAATAGAATAGAACCAACAATTGCCGTTGATTGCACCGTTATAAAGAACATAATCAGTTCAATTTGAGTGAATCCGAGTGTGGTACTCGCATAAATTCCTGCAAAATAAATTACCGTGTTTACACCCTCTATGTAAACAAAGTACGAAAGTAAAAACCAAGCTAAGTTTTTGCGGTATTTCAAGTGCTTTAATGTGTGCCGAACTCTGTTGAAACCAATTTTTATGTAGGATTCAGTGCGCGTAACTTCTTTGCGTGTATCTTTAAGAAAAATGAAAAGTGGAAGTGAGAAAATGAGAAAAAATGCCGCTGCCACGGGAAACGACTCGCGTATGAGATCTTGCTGAATAAATGGGAATACAATGGCAAGTGAAGTTAGCGAACCAAGATACCCTGCCGCAAATCCGTATCCACTTACTCTGCCGTAATTTTTTGGTGAAGTTATTTCGGGAAGGAATGCATCGTAAAAAATTAACCCGGCTTCGAAACCTATATTAGCTATGATTAATAGCAGAATACCTAGAACTATATCCCCAGGGCCAACAAAATAGAGAAGTCCGGTAGCGATTATACAGATAAGCGTAAAGAAGAGGAGAAATCGTTTTTTACCGGCTGAGTGGTCTGCAATTGCCCCGAGAATTGGTGCAATAAGTCCCGTTACCGCCATTGAAGCACTCGTTGCAATACTCCAATAGAGATCGCCTACTGATTCATCCCCTGCGACCACCTTACGAAAATATACTGCGTATAAAAAAGTAACTACAATTATAGCAAAAGACGTATTTGCAAAATCGTACAGGGTCCAAATTGCAATACGCTTCCGTTCAGTCATTAATTACTAACTCGAGCTTTCGGTAGAATCGTCAGATTGGGGAAGTGAATTGGGAATTGAATTAGAGAGGAGTCCCCTTCCGCTTTTATTAAGATCATTAAACTCTTTTAATTTCCCTAAAACACGGTCTAAAATACCGTTAATGAATCTTGCACTACTATGGGTGCTAAACTCTTTAGCAAGCTCAAGACATTCATTTATCGAAACTTTAGGAGGAATTTCAGGAAAAAACTTAAGTTCCGTGATACCCATGCGGATAATAATCAAATCAATAATCGCCAAACGTTCAAGTTCCCAGTTATTTACAACCTCTTGAACAAGTGCATCAGTATCCTTTTTATTGATAACCGTGCGTTGAATCAAGCTTCTGAAGAACTCGCGGTCATGCTCAGCACGAACTTCCATTAAATTGGAAGTGATAAGGTTTTCTAAACCCTCTCCTGTCATTTCATAAGCATAGAGGGCTTGTAAAGCTGATTCTCTTAATTGTCGTCTTTTTGATTTAGTAGATTTTGGTGAGTTCACAGTTTAGCAATCTTTAATTATAAGCAGTGCAAAAATACCCATAAAAGAGCGGATTAACAACCTTTGATGTTATTTTAGACCAAATGACCAGAACATCATTAAACTAATTGTCTCTCTGATGCGGTTGTAATATTCAGATCGTTGGGAGATTGGAGTTCCTGAGGCAAGTACAGAACAATGAAGATTATAAAAATCACTAATTTCTTTAATGCGTACTAAATGAAAACCATCAGAAATTATCAAAATGCGTTCAACTTGAAACTGTGTGGCAAGAGAATATTTGATAAATCGAATTTGCTCGGCTGTGGAAGTGGTTTTAGTTTCAATAAGAATTTTAGTGGAATCTACTCCTTTGCTCATCAAAAACTGTTGTGATGCTTCTGCTTCAGTAATCTCGCCCGGGGCATTAGACCCGGTAACTTGAATCAACCCCACCAATGAATCTTTATGAACTGTAAGTGCTTTTTGTAATCTTCCTTCCAAAAGATTTCCGGGCTTTTGGTCAACCACTGCAGCCCCTAACACAACAACTAAATCATACTCACCTACTTGCGGTTCTTTTGAGATACTTTGTCCACCAAGGGCGTAGAAATAGCTAAATCCAAAAAATACTCCGGTTGCAATAAGTGAATAGAGAAAAGCTGAAAGTAAATGTCGTTCCTTTACAGCTAACACATTTCCAATGTTATAAAACAACCAAGTAACCAAAACTATTTGTGCGGAAGTAAAGAATGCGGCTCTAATTACATCAATACTGGTATTATAAATCCCTTTTTCACCTGCAACATAAAATGAGATGTATGAGGAGAATCCACCCAATAAAATTAAAACAATCACCACTACCCCAAAGGTAAACGACATCTTGCTTTTTTTGAAATAGTACTTGGGGCGAGCAAATCGAAACAGAATAGTAGTTATTGAAAGTAACGTTATAAGTGCAATACTAATAACATTACCTGCATACGAAACAGAAAAATCGGAGAGGGATTCCTCTTGATTAAGGTATTTAAACAGAATTAAAAGAGCTGCTATAAATACTTGTAATATGAGTAAAACAATAAACACCGATTCTCTTCAGTAAAGAATGTTGATACAAGTTGGAAATGTACGGGTTTTATGGTTGCAAGCCAACATGGTACTAAAAAAAGGCACAGTTTCCCGTGCCTTTCTTCTGCAATGGTATTTGGAAATAGATGAGAATACTCAGCTATTATTGCATATTATGGTAAACTGATTGTACATCGTCATCGTCATCGAGCGCTTCTAAAAGTTCGTTAACTTCATTTGCTTGCTCGTCGCTTAATTCTTTGTAATTAAGTGGGATATACTGAAGTTCTGATGAATTTACCTCGATATTTTTTTCTTCCAAAGCTTTCTGCATCTTTCCAAAATCTTCGAAATCTGTGTAGATAAAAACTGAGTCTTCTTCTACAATCATTTCACCGAGACCAAAATCAATAAGTTCTAATTCTAAATCATCAGGGCTCGGAACAGCTGCTTTATCAAGCTTAATAAGGGCTTTACGCTCGAACATAAATGTGATGCTTCCTGCATTACCAAGAGCACCTTCGTACTTACGGAACAAATGCCTTACATTAGCTACAGTTCGGTTATGGTTATCGGTTGCTGTTTCAACTATAATCGCCACGCCATGAGGACCGTATCCCTCATAAATAATTTCAGAATATCCTGTTGTATCCTTTGAAGAAGCACGTTTTATTGCTGCATCAATTCTATCTTTGGGCATATTAACGCTTTTTGCGTTTTGAAGAGCAATTTTTAAGCGCGTGTTACCTTTGGGGTCAACACCATTTGCTTTAACAGCAATTTCAATTTCTTTACGAACTCGGTTAAATGCTTGCGACATTTTTGCGAAACGTGCAAACATCTTATGTTTTCTTTTTTCGAATATTCTTCCCATCGGACTAACTCTAAAGTTTCAAAAAATTAATTATTTAGCGTGTTAATGTATCAAAATTATATCTGAATCGGAATTCTATTCAACATAATTCAAATCCTTGCCAAAGGTTTCGCTCAGATTATGTAAGGCATACCAAGCAATTGCGAAAACAACTCCTCCAACAATCAGGGCTGCAGGTACTTTATCAATGTAATGGCGCAAATATTCGAATGCGAGAGTTATCGGTACAACCGCTCCACGCACTATGTTTGGCACTGTAGTGGTAACTGTAGCGCGAATGTTTGTTCCAAATTGCTCCGATGCAATGGTAACAAAAACTGCCCAATACCCTATTGCAACACCTAAGGCAATGCACAATCCATAAAAATATATACTGCTATCAACCGGTAAAAATAAAAACACAATAACAACCAGAGCTGTTGCAATTATAAATGAACCAATTATTTTTTTGCGCGTTCTAAAGTATTGACTCAAAAAGCCACTAATCAAATCACCAAATATTAATCCTGTGTATGTGAACATAATTGCACGACCTGCAACTATTGGGTCCGTGTATCCGAGTGCCTTGCCAAATTCAGGTGAAAAAGTAATAAGCACACCTACAACAAACCAGATAGGTAAACCAATAAGTACACAATTGGCAAACCTTTTAAATCGAGCCCATGAAGTAAAAAGTGAGAAAAAATCTCCTTTTTTTACCGTTTCGTTTCGTTTGATATGTTCAAACATTCCTGATTCAAACATTTTAATACGCATCAGCAACAGTAACATTCCCAACCCCCCGCCAATCATATAGGCAACCTTCCAAGAAAACATTTCACCAATTACAGCAGCAAATATTGCTCCTGTAACACCTACACCTGCAACTATTGCCGTGCCATATCCGCGCAATTCTTTGCTCATTACCTCGCTTACTAAGGTTATAGCTGCTCCAAGCTCACCGGCTAGACCAACGCCTGCTATAAACCTAAGAACGGCATATTGTGTAGTATCAGTAACAAATGCATTTAAAAAGGTTGCAACTGAATACATAAATATCGAGCCAAATAAAACTGCAATTCTTCCTTTTTTATCTCCTAATACACCCCAAAGCACACCTCCAACCAACATTCCAATCATTTGCATATTGAGCAACATAACCCCTGTGCTCAATAAGTCTGAATCAAGCACTCCCAATTCTTTTAACGATGCAACTCTCACAATCCCGAAAAGAATTAAATCATAAATGTCAACAAAATAACCCAAAGCTGAAACGATAACCGTTGCGTTGAAGATAGTTGATATTGATACATTTTTTAAGCTCATCGGTATCCTAAAAATAAATTATGTAAGCTTGTGTTCCTGGGGTAATAAAACTTTAAACGAAGAACCTTTGCCTTTTTCACTTGTTAGAGAAATTGTTGCCCCAATCATTGTGCACATTCTTTTGCAAAGCGAAAGTCCTAATCCCATTCCTTCAAATTCACGACTATATCCCGTGCTTAATTGTTTGAAATCTTCGAAAATGATTTCAAAATTTTTGGGATCTATGCCAACACCGGTATCAGTAATTAAAAACTGGACACATTCGGTTTTATCAATTGTACAAGAACTCACATTCAAACTAATATTGCCCCACGAAGTAAATTTGATAGCATTATCAAGCAACGCTGTAAGAATCTTTTGTAAAAGAAATTCATCGGAGTTTATAGTACTTAAAGTGTACTGATTTTCGATTGTTAGCGTTAATCTCTTTTCGTGAGCGGCATCAATAAACTTTTGTTCAAGCACTATTAACAATTCTTTAATATCAATTTTTTGATACCTTACTTCTCGGTTTTTGTTCTCCAATTCCGTTATCATTAAAGCTGAATCAAGAGTGTGTAACAATCTGTTTGCGGAGTGTAAAATCCGAATTAACAAACGCATGGATTCATCATCGTGGGTGATTTCTTTAAGCATTTCAGAAATTCCCAAAATGCCATTAAGGGGAGTTCTAAATTCGTGGCTCAGGTTCATGAGCAAAGTGCTTTTTAGTTCATTAGCTTGAATGGCGTCCTCTTTTGTTTTAAGAATAGCTTCTTCAAGTACTCGTTGCTCAGTGGTATCAACTTTAACTGCAATAAAGTGGGATATTTCGCCCTGCTCATCTTTAATTGAACTTATGTAGTTTCTCTCCCAGTACAGTTCGCCATTCTTTTTACGATTTCGAATTTCTCCCAACCATATTGAGCCTGTTAGTATGGTATCCCAAAGGTTTGCAAAAAATTCTTTTGGATGATATCCTGCATTCACGATTCGTGGTCGTAACCCTCGAATTTCTTCAAGTGTGTAGCCAATGGTCTCTTCGTAAGCCGGATTACAATAAACAATTCTTCCTAACTTATCTGTAATCAATATACTTGTTGAGGTTTGGGAGACGGCTTTAGAAAATAATTTTAACTCTAATTCTTTTCTAACTTTTTCAGTAACATCTGACTGTGCCCCAACAATTCTAACAGGTTTGCCCATTGAATCGCGCGCAACCACCGAGGCATGCGTTCTTAGCCAAACATAGCGACCATCACTCTTTTTAAAGCGTACTTCAAAATCAACAGTTTCTACATTACCTTTTACCATTTTTTTATAACTTGAAGCGGCAACTTGAGAATCTTTACTATGGACTAATGCGAGGAATTTAGTAATGCGAGGTTCAAATTCTTCTTTCCTGTACCCCAATAACTTATAGAAATTGTCAGTAAAAAAAACATTTCCTGTGGGTACGTCGAGATCAAAAATTAAATCATCGGTACTCTCTAAATAGAGTTTCATACGATCTTGATTACTATCGAACTCCTTTTTTATTTGGAGTGATTCTATTATTGTCCGAATATTACGTTGAGTAACAATTGCAATAAATGTGTATTGCCCCATCTCGTCGAGCAACGGGTAGAGCTGCAAGTCGAACAATATTGACAACAACTCAAAAACAACGGAAAACACAATAAAACCAAGCGAAAAAATTAAGAAGTAAACATCAAATTTGCTTCCGGTTTTGTAAAAGCGATAGATGGAATAAGTTGAGAATCCGAAGATGATGAATACATAAGCGATTATTATGTAATTAACATAACTTGCTTCGCCTACAATTTGAATATAGAGATACTTTTCAGGGTCGTACCCAAGATAATCTATACTTGAATAAGCCATTCCAAAAGGTGCTATTGCGTTATAAATAATTAGTAATAAAGGAATAGCAGTGGTAGCGATTAAAAATGCTTTGGGTTTATACTTTGTGATTCCTGAAACAAAAAAAACATAGGCAATAGCCATAAAAAGCATAGCAGTATTTTGCCACTTCTCGTAAAGAATCCACTCATTTAACTCGAGAGTGGTGAGGCGAAGCATCGAAACTAAAGCATTCAATATAACAGCAGTTGAAATCCCCAAAAAAGAGAGATTAATTCCTCTTTCAATATTCTTAAAAGCCAAAAATGCACTGAGTAGGCCGGCAAGTAACATACTGCCGATAAGCATACTGAGTAATATTTGAGGAATATTGAATAAAACCATTTATCGCAATTTTTTTTGAGGTGAAGAAATGTTTTAACCGATTCTGCAAGATAAAAATTATCGTGTAAATAAATCTTAGTTTATTCAGAATTCTCTCTTTAAAATAAAAAACTCTTGCTTTTTTCAAAGCAAGAGTTTTAAGAATTGGAAATCGATTTGTTGTTATTTTAAGCGTTCAAACCGTGCTTGGAAGAAACGCAAATACTTTGGCTCATAAACCATTTCAAGTCCTTTAATGGATTTTCTACGATCATAAACCTCAGCTATCGATTCAAAAGTAACATCCATGTGGGCTTGTGTATATACTCTTCTTGGGAAGGTTAATCGAACAAGTTCAAGTTTTGGATAGTTATGGTCGCCGGTTTTAGCATTTCTACCCGCTGAAACAATTCCACGCTCCATAGAACGCACACCTGATTCCAAATAAATTTCAGTGGCAAGTGTTTGAGCAGGAAACTCAGTCTGTTTCAAATGCGGCAAAAATTTCTTGGCATTAAGGAATACAGCGTGTCCACCAATCGGTTTCACAATCGGAACCTTAGCCGATTGTAACAAACCACCTATGTACTCAACTTGACCAATACGAGCGGCAATGTATTCATATTGCACCATCTCTTCAATTCCGCGTGCCATTGCTTCCATATCGCGACCTGCTAAACCACCATATGTGTGCAGTCCTTCGTAAACAACAACCAAATTGCGTGTTTCTTCAAACACTTTCCAATTGCGTGTTGCAAGGAAACCACCTATGTTAACCAGACAGTCTTTTTTGGCACTCACCCAAATACCTTCGAAATGTGAACACATCTCTTTTAATATCTGAGCAATGGTTTTATCTTCATAACCTTTTTCGCGGTGTTTAATAAAGTAAGCATTTTCAACGGCACGGGTTGCATCCATCCAAATAGCAATCTTGTGTTTTTTGCAATACTCTTTAACATCTTTCAAATTTTTCATAGAAACGGGTTGACCGCCTGCCATATTTACAGTACAAGCAACACTTACATAAGGTATTTTTTCGGCACCAACTTCTTTAACGAGTTTATCGAGTTTATCTATATCGATATTGCCTTTAAAAGGTGATTGGTCTTCGGGGTTATGAGCTTCATCGCAAATTACGTCAACAAAAGTTCCGCCTGCTAATTCTTGATGCAAACGAGTTGTCGTAAAATACATATTGCCTGGAATATAGTCACCCGGTTTTATAAGCACTTTGCTTACAAGGTGCTCAGCACCGCGGCCTTGGTGCGTGGGTACTAGATATTTAAAACCGTAATATTTTTTTACGTTATCTTCTAAGTGATAGTAGTTTTCGCTTCCGGCATATGCTTCGTCACCAAGCATCATCCCTGCCCATTGGTAATCACTCATAGCAGAAGTACCACTATCAGTTAATAAATCGATATATACATCTTTTGAACGCAAAAGGAATGTATTAAATCCGGCCTCTATCATTGCCTTTTCGCGGTCTGCACGAGATGTCATACGCAAAGGTTCAACAACTTTTATTTTAAAGGGCTCTGCCCACGAACGTTTCTTAATTTTCATTGTAAATCCATTTTCTGTTAATTGAATAATTATTTAAAGTAAAAAAATACAATTAGTCAGAGATGGTTATTGGTGGGTTAATGAGGATATGGTGAGTGAGAGATACACGGGTTTGTGTACCGAGTATTTTTGAGCGAAACATCTGAAAGTCAAAACACTTTTCATAACTCAAAAATAGAAACTTTTTATAATTAAAAAAATAGAAACCAAGAAATACTATTTTATTTGAAGGAAGTCACCGATTTTTGGTAGTTTTGAGTGTTGAAAAACAATGATTATGATTTTTTTTGAAAATTAAACCCGAGGGTGAAATGCGTAAAAAAGTAATAGCCGGAAACTGGAAATTAAATAAAGACCTAACCGGCGCGGTTGAATTGATATCAGGAATTAAAAACGGATTGAGCGGTGATAAATGTACCGTAATTGTTTGTCCGCCATTTACCAATCTTGAAACAGCATCAACGTTGTTAAAAGATTCCTCCATCAAACTTGGTGCACAGAATATGTACTTCGAAGAGTCGGGTGCATTTACAGGTGAAATTTCTGCTTCTATGCTTAAAAGTGTTGGCTGTGCTTATGTGATTTTAGGTCACTCAGAACGTCGTACTATTTTTGGCGAAAGCGATGAAGTTATTAATAAAAAAGTACACAAAGCTCTTAGTAGCGGATTACTTCCAATTTTCTGCGTAGGTGAAACTTTACAAGAACGCGAAGGCGGAACAACCTTTGAAGTTATAAAAAGACAAATCACCGAAGGATTAAAGGGTGTGGATGCTTCTGCTGTTAGCGATGTAATTATTGCTTACGAACCTGTCTGGGCAATAGGCACAGGTAAAGTTGCTTCTCCTGCTCAAGCCGAAGAAGTACATGCGTTTATTCGTCAGCTATTAACTGATATATATTCTTCAGGTACAGCCGAGGCCATTATTATTCAATATGGCGGAAGTGTAAAACCTGATAATGCAAAAGAGTTATTAAACCAAATGAATATTGATGGTGCTCTTGTGGGTGGTGCCTGCTTGAAACCTGAAGACTTCTTAGGAATTATCAATAACCTCTAATTTAAAGAGTTAAGAATTAAGAATTAAGAATTAAGAATTAAAACAAAAATGCCTCGGAAATCCGAGGCATTTTTGTTAGTAGTGCACCACACAATTGAGTTGTCAGCCTGAAGTTCATTTGTGGTTTCAGTTTCCCGAGTCCCGAGTCCGGTTTTCTCAATTCTCAATTCTCAATTAACTTCTCCATCTCATCTAAAATCTCATTCATCTTTTGCGTTACGGCATTAATTGGATGTGCAGTATTCATATCCACACCGGCTTTTTTGAGTAACTCGATTGAATAATCGGAACTCCCTGATTTTAGGAAATTCAAATATCGTTCAACAGCAGGTGCGCCTTCCTGTTTAACACCTCTTACCAACGCTTCAGAGGCAGCAAAACCCGTTGCGTACTGATACACATAGAAATTATAATAAAAGTGCGGAATACGTGCCCATGTATAACTTTCCTCGGGCTCCAACTCAAGCGCGGGACCCCAATATTTTGCATAGAGATTTCCAAACTCATTACACAATAATTCTGCTGTTAGCGGTTTATCGCTCTCTGTATATTCGTACATCATTTTTTCGAACTCAGCAAACATAGTTTGTCTAAACACTGTTGTAGTAACATTATTAAGAAACTTTTCATACAAATAGAGTTTTTCTTCTTTCGAGTCTGCATTTTTTAATAAATAATCGAGCAATAGAGATTCGTTGAATGTGGAAGCTACCTCAGCCACAAAAATTGTGTAATCATGATATACATACGGCTGAGTATTGCCCGAATAAAATGAGTGCATATTATGTCCTGCTTCGTGGGTTAATGTGAACACATCATTTAGTTGATTATTCCAATTGAGCAAAACATAAGGAGTTGTTCTAAAACCACTTCCCGATGAGTATGCACCACTTCGCTTTCCCGCCGTTTCATACACATCAACTCTTCTGTCTTCAAACATCGCATTGAGAACTTGTGCATAATCCTCGCCAAGGGGTTCGAGGGATTTTTTTACAATATCTATAGATTTATCGTAGGTGTATTTATTTTCCGATGTATCGGAGAACAAACTCACGTAGGTGTCATAAGGACGAATCTTTTCGAGTCCCAATAACTTAGCTTTTAACGCTGTCCATCTGTGCATGGGTTCAATTGCTTGATTTATGCTGCTGATGAGATTGTCATAAACAGAAAGTGGTATGTTATATCTGTTTAGCGCGCCCTCAAGAGCCGAATTATATTTACGCACTTTGGCACGGAAAACCCCTGCTTTGATATGGCCTGATAAATTGGTTGCCATGGTGTTGGCAAACTGCATAAAGGGCTGATAATATGCTTTGTACCCTCTATCGCGGTATTCCCTGTCACCGTTGTACATTGCTGCGTAGAACCTCCCGTGCGACATCTCAACCATTTGACCATTAGCATCCTGAATAGTTGGGAATTTAAGATCTGCATTAGTAAAAATTGAAAAAACGCTTGAGCTTGTTGATAATGCTTGAGAAGAATTGGCAAGAATCTCTTCAATCTCTTCCGAAAGTGTATGCGGTTTTGTGCGAAGTAAGTTTTCAAAAAAATGTTGATAGACTGAAAAACGAGAATCACTTAAAATTATGGAGCGTTGCTCCTCAGTCATTGTAAGTAATTCAGGTCTAATATAGCTTGAAGCTGCAGCAACATTAGATGCCAAAGCTGAAATCCTA
>CALKUG010000426.1 GCA_937996765.1 uncultured Ignavibacteria bacterium | reverse complement strand
AGATGACCTCCGGTTAGGTTACGGTTACGGTGATAGATTAACTTTAGGGAACAATTTGCCCATAATGGATTTTATAAAGTTTGATTTCACCTATGGCTTAGTTCGCTTCACTTCGAACCACATTTCAACCGTTGGTAACTTTTTTACCAACCGCGAACTCTCCTATAATAAGTATATTGCAAACAATCGCATAACCTTTAGCTTACCCGATTTGTTTGATATTGGTATTGGTGAATCTATTATTTATTCTGGCAGAGATTTAGAACTTGCGTATTTAACTCCATTGCAATTTTACAAATTTGCTGAGATGTCTCTTCAAGATAGAGATAACGGCCAATTATGGTTAGATTTTCAATCAGACTTTCTGGATAACTTTGAGATTCAAGCCACCTTTTTCCTCGATGAAAACATTCTTTCGAACTTTGGTGAATTAGATAAATTTTCGAATAAAACCGCTTATCAAATTGGCACTTATTGGTATCAACCCTTTGGATTCGAGAATTTTTGGTTAAAAAGTGAATTCACACGCATTCGTCCTTACGTATATTCTCACGATAACCCAAAAAATAATTTCAGTTCGTGGGGAGTTCCGGTTGGTCATAGAATCGGGCCAAATGCTCAAGAATTTTTTATTGAACTTGGCTATCACATTACAGATCGCATAAGAGCTTTTGGTGAATTTCGATTTACCGAAAAAGGCTTAAATCGATTTGATACACAAGGAAATTTATTACAAAACGTAGGAAGCGATGTATTTATACCCTACAGATATTTAGTTGATCCTGAAAAATTAGACTTTCTTTCAGGAGATTATTCAAAACAAGTGCTCACGGTTTTTTCCTTACGTTACGAGCCTGTTCACGAACATGTGTTTTTTGTGCATTTCACAAATGCCTTTTACCAAGTACCCGCTCAATTAATTTCGACTACAACTTCGTATTGGAACTTTGTTTATCAAATGGAGTACTAAAGGTAGTGATAAATGTCATTGCTTTAAGGTAAATAAAACTGTATTTTTTACTCACTAACATCAACATCTTCAGAGGTATAGAATGAAGAAAACACTCATGGTTATCGCACTTTTTGTGGTAACAATTACCGCACAACAGTTGCGCGTTATTTCTCAGGAAGAAATTCTCCCCGGAGTTACGGGAGAATGGAATGCACCTAAATTCTCTTCCGATGGGTCGAAAGTATTTTTCACCAATTGGAATTGGAATGGTATATGGCAATACGACCGTACATCAAAACAAACTTCTCAAATCACTGCGGATGCTGGGTCAGGATTTGACTTTAGTATCTCAGCAGACGGCTCTTCCCTTTTATGGAGAACCACAAGAATTGAACCCGCTACACGCGAGCGTATTCAGACTATCAAAATGAAGCAATTAAACTCTCGTGCCACTGAACAAATTTTGGCCGAAGGCGAAACTGTCTCCGCTCCCGTTTTTGAAGCAGGTTCCCCCGCTTTTATTAACGGTGGCACTCTTCATAAAAATTCTTCCCGCGCTGCTAACATGCCTATATTTCTCGGTATTGAAAATGAAAAAATTCAATTACTCGTCAATGGTTCACAGCAAACATTCGACCCCTATGGCAGTGGTAGTTACATATGGGTAAGTATCTCCCCCGATGGCAATTCTGTTCTCGGGTACGAAATGAGAAAAGGTATTTTTATTGCTTCGTTGGATGGAACAATAAAAAAAGAACTTGGAACAAATGATTCCCCAACATTCTCGCATGATGGCAGATTTATAATTGCTGCAGATACCCGTGATAACGGTCAGGTAATTACTTCCTCCGATCTCATAATTTCTGCCGCCGATGGCTCTTACCAATTTAATCTTACTTCATCCCCCGATGTTATCGAACTCTACCCGTATTCTTCTCCAACGAAGAACGAAGTAGTATATGTAACATCAATAGGCAAATTATTCATTTTGAGCTATGAGGTGAAGTAATGAAAAAAATATTGATACTCTCTTTTGCAGTTGTGGCATTTTTTGCCCTCGAAAATGTTGCGCAATCAGTTTCCGGGAAGATAATTGTTATCGACCCCGGACATGGCGGCAATAACGCAGCAAATGATCGCCGCGTTGAACCTGACCCAGGTGTTGTATTTTGGGAGTCGGAAAGTAATTTCATAAAAGCTCTCTACGTAGATACTTTACTTGGTGCTAAAGGTGCAGATGTTCGTTTAACACGTTACACAAACAATTATCCAAATGATGCCGATGAACCCTCATTAACAGCTCGTTGGACTTTTGCAAACGCAAATAATGCTCATTTGTTCCTTTCCATTCACAGTAATGCTCTGGGTAGCAACAACACAGGCACTAACTACACGCTTATGCTTATCAAAGAAGATAAAGCAACCAGACAAGCTGTATTCCCTGAAGCATTGATACTTGCAAATATCACGGGTCCGGAAATCTTCAATGCGAATAGAACAAGCAGAACCACAACCTATTTGGATTATACATTTTATGGTGGAACAAGTGGTGGTTTTAACTTGGGTGTGTTAAACGGACTCAATATGCCCGGTCAACTCTCCGAAGGTTCGTTTCACGATTTTTATCCCGAAACACGTAGATTAATGAGCAACGACTATAAAAAAAGTGAAGCTATCGGTATCATGCGTGCATTCATGAAATATTATAATCATCCATTCGATACCTTAGGATACCTTGGTGGTATTGTTCATGATAGTTCAACAAATAACCCACAAAATGGGGCTGTAGTAACATTGTTACCCGACAATAAAACATACAAAACAGATAACTTCAAAAACGGTTATTATATGTTTTATGATGTTACACCCGGTGAAAAAACGTTGGTGTTCTCTAACTCAGGTTACCCCAATCCAAATTTCCCTACGATGGCAAATAAATCAGTGTTTTCATTTTTTGACTTAAAACCTTCACTGCTCACCGTTTCATCGTTAATGACTTCATCACCTAAGAGTGGTGATACAACATGGGCAGTTACACGTGAACTAGGTTTTAGGTTTTCTGCAAAAATGGATACCAATTCAGTGAAAAAACATTTCTCTATTTCGCCTGAAGTGCCGGGCAATTTGTTTTTTACAACTGCCTTTGAAACGGTACGATTCTACCCCACCACCCCTTTCAAAGAGGGTACTTGGTACACGGTTACCATAAAAGATTCAGCTGTAACACTTTATGGTGTGCCTCTTGATGGAAATAAAGACGGAATGGCGGGTGGCAATCTCGTTATTCAATTTAGAACGGCAGGAGCTGTCTCTAATGATGAAAGTTCTCAGCCGCTTTCATACGGACTCGAACAAAACTACCCCAATCCCTTTAATCCGAGCACGAAGATAAACTTCTCATTGCAAAATGCAGAACTCGTAACACTCGCTGTTTATAACATAACAGGAGAATTAGTACGAACTGTACTCTCAGAGCAAATGGAAGCTGGTGCGCATTCATTTGAATTTTCAGCACAGGATCTTCCGGGAGGTGTTTACTTCTATCAGCTAACGGCAGGGTCTTTCAGAGAAACTAAAAAGATGACTCTTCTTAAATAGTTTCCCCGTTTTAGAACGAATTATGAACCCGTTTCAAAGAGATTTGGAACGGGTTTTTTATTTTGGTAACTCCACAATAAACTCAGCTCCGTTACCTAAAGTGCTCACAACAGAAACTTTACCATTCATGAGCTCTGCGAGACGTTTAACGATACTTAATCCCAATCCCGAACCCTCAAATGGTCGGTTGTAACCCTCTGCTGCTTGCCTAAACTCTTCAAATATCATCTCAATCTTTTGCTCAGGAATGCCAATACCGGTGTCGGTAACACTAAAAGCTATGAATTCACCGTTTTGTTTTTGAGTTTCATAAACTCGTAAACTAATTGCCCCTACATCTGTAAATTTAATAGCATTATCCACTAATTGACCTATTATTAGCTTCAACAAAGATTCATCACAGAGAACCGTTTTATCGTAACTGATTTCAGTAAAGTACGAGAGCCCTTTCCTTTCAATGCGATCGCGGAAAGTAATACTTAAAGTATCAATAATATTTTTAACGTTTTGGACTTTTAAATGAGGAACAATAGAAGCAGATTCTAATTCAGAGTACACCAAAAGTGAGTTAAGAGTACTCATCAATCTATCGCCTGACGATGCAATCTTTTTCATCATTTCATTCTGCTCATTATCGTTTATTTCATCGATAAGTATTGTAGAAAAACCAATTATTCCATTAAGAGGTGTTCTGAACTCATGGCTCAAATTGGAAAGAATATTTGTTTTAAGTTTATTAATCTCCTCTGCCTTGTGCAACGCGTTTTTGAGCTGCAATTCCAATTTTTTACTCGGTGTTACATCTCGTAATTGCAGTCCTACGTTAAATCCGTTTGCAAATTCAACCGGAAACAACTCTAATACAGTAAAATACTCAAACGAGTTACTTTTTTTAAGTTGAAGGTCAAAGAAAACACCACCACTTATGCCACCTTTGTTTTTGAGAATGTTTCCAATCGTTCCGGATATGGTACTGAAACTTATAAGATCAACTCCATTATAATGTACGAAAAGTTCCCATAACTGTTGCTGCGATTTACCTATCACTTCACTTCTTTTTACAGAAGTTATTAATTCCATTCTCGAGTTCCACTCAAGTATAATTCCTTTTGAATCAATTAAAGCAATACCATCTACAGATTGTTCAATCAAAGCTCTAAATTTAGTTTCGCTATCTGCTATTCTTTGTTCAGCTACTATTCGTTCCTCTACCTCAAAACGTAGCGAGGAATCGGAATCTTGCACATTCTTCGCCATAGTATTGAAAGTACTGGCAAATAACTTTACCTCATCATCAAGTGGCTCACAGTCAATACGTGTATCATATCTTCCCGCGCCAAATTTCTCTGCGGCTTTCACTAACTTTCGCATAGGCACACCAACCAGCACCCATAATAAAAATCCCGCTACAACCGCTACTACAAGCATAATAGTAAGGTATAACAAATTAGTTCGAGTTGTTAACGCAACTATAAGATCACTTTTGGTTGCTTCAATGGAGTAACTTACCACTATCAAGGGTGCACCTTCAACAGTAGTATAGCCATAACTTCTATAATTAATCTGGTCAATAGTTGTGCCGTTTTTTTTCTCCAA
The DNA here is from genome assembly GCA_937996765.1 of uncultured Ignavibacteria bacterium. Taxonomy (GTDB): domain Bacteria; phylum Bacteroidota; class Ignavibacteria; order Ignavibacteriales; family Ignavibacteriaceae; genus CALKUG01. Next base: position 2,492 of record CALKUG010000426.1, on the reverse strand, counting down.
TATCTCTTTAATAACAGCGATTGGGAAATATTCCGAAGCAGATGCTCCGGCTTTAATATTGCCAGAACTAACCGCCACACGTCCATCAAAACTCATCAAAATTAGTTTAACATTTCTATTTCCCTTAAGCAGAATTTGAGAAATATCTTCGGAGGGTTTTCCTTTGATTCCTAATATCAGGGCGGTTTGCTGAGCAAAATCGTAACGTTGAGTAGCCTCAGTTTTTAAAAAATAATCAAAAATCTCTTGTTTTAAGAAAAAAGAACCTAACAGAATCGGTAATACTGAGAGCAAAAAGAACCACAAACTTAGTCGAAAACTCAGCGAAGTTTGTTCAATGGATTTCTCCTTACTTTTTACCGTTTTCCATTCTCCTTTTACCCATAGTGGTTTTTTATATCGCATCGGTAAAGCGTACATCGATAATAATGTAATAATGAGAGTAATGATAATTTCCTTGCTCCAACCGGCATAAAGATATAAGAAACTATTGATATAACCCATCCCTGATTTAAGGAATGGAAGGTTAAATTCAGGAAAAAACAAATAGACTATTGTAAGAATGGGTATGTAAGCAATGTAGTAGTAGTAACCAACTAATAAAACCCATCTGAATACAAACTCTACTGAAGAAAGGTTTTTACCAAAATACTTTTTATAGAGTAGCGAAGTAGTTATTGCAGCAAATACATGCTGAGCCATAACATAAAATTGGATTTCAGGGGTGGGTTCGTACAAACACGCGAGTATTGCAACAATAATGCTACCTACCGGTCCGGTTATAGCAGAACCTATTATCACAAACACTTCACGTAAATCGGTTAGTAAAAGCGACCCCGGTATTACAAAAAATAATTCGAAATAAATAACAGCAAAACCGGCAAACCCAAATAACGCTGAAATAAGTAGAATCTTTTTATCTAAATACTGGCTTATGGGGATTGCAATTTTCATCGTAAATGACCTATTATTATCTATTTGCACTTCTCAGTAAGATTTACTCACTACAAGTGTAAATATGCTTTTTTTACAGAACGATTAAACTTATTTTCGTTAATCTAAATAATTTTTTGTAATACGTGAAATATAGTTTAGGAAGACCGTGAAAAAAATATTTTTTATAATTATTGTACTTGCATCAATAAATATTTTTGCCCAAAAAAAGGATGTACTTCTTCAAGGGTTTTATTGGTTAGTAACCCCTGGTGGTGGATGGTATGATACTCTGCGCGCTAATGCTCAGGATTTACAAAAAGCCGGATTTACCGGTATCTGGATGCCTCCTGCTGCTAAAGGTGACGGTGCAAAGGCACACGGATACGATATCTACGATTATTACGACTTGGGCGAATTCAACCAAAAGGGCTCAACCGAAACACGTTATGGTTCAAGGGCGGAACTTGACCAAACAGTTAAGACTTTTAAGAAGCTTGGTATCGAGCTCTACTTCGATGCTATTATGAATCACCGTGGTTGGGCTGATGCACGCGCTCCTTATACTTGCGGTAAAGATTCGGGTTGGGTTGTTTTTAATCCGGCAAGCGGACGCTTCCCGGGTATTCCTGAGCATTTTCATCCTAATGCATACCACTGCGGAAACGAAGAACCCTATTTTAGCAAAAGCTTTTTTGAAGACGTAAGTCAAGGTTCATCTGCCGGCGATAGTTTAATTGCATGGGGTGAATGGATTCTTAAGACCGTTAAATTCGATGGATTTCGACTCGACGCAATTAAACATATTGAGCCAAAATACATTGCTCGATTCTCCCAACATTTCAAAGGACGTTTTATTCTTGGCGAGTTCTGGGATAATGCGGACAACATCACAAAATACTACAACGAAGTAAAATCTTACGGCGGCGATTTAAAAATGTTCGATTTCCCGCTCCGTGATGCTATTCGTGATATGTGTAATGAGCCTTCAGGTGCTTATAACGTTCAAACGCTTGTTACCGCGGGACTTAGACACCGCATTGGCTCTTCTAAAGCCGTTACATTTGTTGATAACCACGATGTAGATAGACAAACATGGAATAATGAATACGATGGCGGACACTTCCCTGTTCGTCGCGATAAACACCTTGGCTACGCTCTGATAATGTTTATGGATGTTCAGCCAATGGTTTGGTATAGAGATTATTATTTTAACGGATACAAAGATGTTATTAATAAGTTAATCAAAATACGTTACGAGCACTTAGCCGGTGATTTGGTGTTTAATGATGCCGGTTGGGTGAGCTATGGTTTTTATACCAAGCCCGTAGATTTATTGATTGCAAAACGTGAAGGTAAAGGAAAGCAGAAAGGCGGAATTTTACTAATTAATGACGATCCGTCAAAAACACACTCCGCTACAGTGAAAACAAAATGGAAGAATACTCTACTCCGCGATGCACTCGGAAATAACCCCGATGTTAAAACCGACAACAAAGGAGTTGCAGAACTTTCATGTGTTAAGCGTAATGCTGCTATATATATTCCCGTTAAAAAGT
>CALKUG010000425.1 GCA_937996765.1 uncultured Ignavibacteria bacterium | reverse complement strand
AGAAAACTCAGAAACAAACCAGTAACATCTCATAATTAGAATAAAGCTGTGATTTATCGCAATTTTGCTTGCAGGTAAGAATCGAGGAAATATTTTATAAATTGGTATATTTGCTAAGCTTCAATTCTATGATATTATTAGTCGAAAGATCTGATTGCAACCCGTTAATACCCTAAATCCACATTCATGGGTCTCATCATATGGTGATGAGCTCTTTGGATTTGCATTCATCAGAGTTAAAGATGAGGAAGTTGCTCGCGATCTTTTACAAGACACTTTCCTCGCCGCCCTAAAAAATATTGATACCTATAAAGGTGAAATATCCGAGAAAAATTGGTTATACCTAATTCTAAAGAATAAGATAGTTGATTATTATAGAAAAACTTCGAATACCCTGATTATCCGTATTGATGATGAAAGCGATGAATTTTTCGATGAAAAGGGGCACTGGAAAGATGAGACTCTTCCAAAACCATTTAATCAACCAACCAACCAGCAACAATTCTCATTCGAGTTCTATGAAATTCTCGAAAGATGCAAAAACAAACTGAATCAACTTCAAACGTCGTTGTTCTCAATGAAATTTTTGGATGATTGTGATTCAGATGAAATTTGTATGGAGTTGGAGATATCCGAATCTAATTATTGGGTTCTAATACATCGTATTAAGTTAAAAATTAGAAAATGTCTCGAAAAGTTGTACTATGGAAAATAAATCTAAACCCCATAAACTAATGATAACCTGCAAGGAATCAACAATGCTTTCTGTCAAGAAAGCAGAAATTGGTATTTCTTTTCAAGATAGATTGAGACTTATGCTCCATCATTTTATCTGCAAGTATTGTCGTTTGTTTGACAAACAGAATAAAATAGTAGATAAAGTCCTCGAAAACTGGAAAGTAGATAAAAAACTGTCCGAAGATCAAAAGAAATCGATACAACAAAGCATTGACAACGAAATAAAATAAAAAAAATAAAAAATATTTACTACCCCCTGTAAGGTTTCCTCCTCTCCTACGTCTTTACCCATGACAATCAATTTATTCAAAATCATCGAAAGGTCTGTCATGACAAACAAAAGTCTTAAAAACATCCTTTTTACAGGATCAATCGTAGCCGGTTCGCTTTTTACAGCAAATGCAGCTTCTGCAAATCAATTCAATTTTACCGACTTGGGTTCAGGCTCACATCTGAGAACTGAGTTATTGAGTAATATCGCCCCAATGAAGTATAATCTTGATTTGGCATGTGGCGAAAAAACAAAAGACGACACAAAAAAAGAAAACAAAACCAAAGAAGCTAAGTGTGGCGAAGGTAAATGCGGTGAAGGAAAATGTGGTGAAGGAAAATGTGGCGAAAAGAAAGATTCTACCAAGAAGACCACAGAAGTGAAAAAAACTGAAGTGAAAAAATCAGAAGACAAAACCAAAGAAGCGAAGTGCGGCGAAGGTAAATGCGGCGAGAGTAAACCTCCAAAAAAATAGAACATGAAAATCTAATTTAATATTGGTCACCCAACATTATCTATATTGAGGGTGACCAACCATTTTGTAAGTATGAGGAATATGTGAAACAGTTTGTTGGTATTGGTTACAGAAAAGATTTTGGTGAGGATTTTTTTCAATCGGAAATTCTTCAACCCGCTTTTATAGAATTTGCTCCTGAAAATTGGATGAATATTGGCGGATATTGGAAAAAAGTATTGAAAAGATTAGCTGATAATTACTCAATTACTGCTCATGGGTTATCGCTCTCTATCGGGAGCCCCGATGAATTGGATTGGGAGTTTTTGAAAAATATTAAGCAATTCTTAAGTGATTACGATATTAGCGTTTACTCTGAGCATCTTAGTTATTCAAAATGTGACAATGCACATTTGTTCGACTTATTGCCTATACCATTTAGGTACGATGCAGTTAACCACGTTGTTGACCGAATCAAAAGAGTTCAAGATTTTCTTGAGAGAAAGATGGCTATTGAAATAGTATCTTACTATACCCCGGTTGCTGCAGAGATGTCTGAAATTGAATTTATTAATAGTATTGTACTTCAATCAGGATGTGACTTGTTATTAGATGTTAACAATGTTTATGTAAATGCATTTAATCACAACTATGACGCTAAAGAGTTTATTAGTCAATTACCTCTTCGAAATGTTTCATACATTCATATGGCAGGACACGAAAAGGTTTCGGAAGATTTAATTATTGATACTCATGGCCAAGCAATAATTGACCCGGTCTATGAATTATTTGATTTTACCATTAACAAACTCGAAACACCCGTACCTGTTTTGCTGGAGAGAGATTTTAATATTCCTGAAATGGAAGAACTCGCATCGGAAATGAATAAACTTGAACAAATCTGCTCGAAAGCATGGAGTCACGTTTATGCTTCTTAACTCTTATACCGAGATGCAACAAAGCAACTTCGCAACATTTTGTAAAACTAATATAGTTCAGCCCATTGATGGAATAACTGAGAATAGGATTGATCGGTATAGAAGTTTAATCCGTGGTGCAATTGTTGACAATTTGGAATCAGCTTACCCAATAACTGAGTCGCTTTTAACTGAGGAAGAATGGGATTTATTAGCAGATGATTTTATAGCAAATTGCAAAATCCAATCTCCTCAAATCTGGAAAATGCCATACGAATTTTACAGGTTTGTTGATGAAAATGATATTTACGTTAAAACAAAATATCCCCATCTTATGGACCTCCTATTGTTCGAGTGGAAAGAAATAGAATTGTACATGATGGAGGATAAAAATGACGCGGTGGGTAATCTTTCAAATACTTTTAACAGCGAGAGTAAAATAGTTATAAACCAGGAATTTGAGCTCTTGCAGTTGTCATTTCCGGTGCACCTTAAGCCATCAACCCAGATGAGCAAACAGGACGAAGGTGCTTACTATTTGTTAATGTTCCGTTCTGAGGATAAAATTCGATTTTTTGATCTTTCGCTATTCTATGTAAAAGTTCTCTCAGATATTTTACAAAATGATTTGACGGTATCTCAATTAACAGAAAAGCTAATAAAAGAATGTGCAGGCGAATCTTCTGAGCTGTTTAAAGAAAATTTCTTAAGATTCTTAACTGCAATGCACTCAAAGGGATTTATTCTTGGATTTATAAATTGAAAGGAAATTTAATGTTAGAAAGATATAAATCAATAGTCCAACAAATAAAAAAGCTTAACGATGTATTGTTGTTGGCTGTTAGACTCATACTCGCTTACGGTTTTTATAACCCTGCGATAACAAAGTGGCAAAACATCAACTCGGTTGCAGAGTGGTTTGGTAGTATGGGAATTCCCATGCCTCTATTGAATGCCTACATGGCTGCCTCAACTGAACTTGCAGGTGTTGTTTTACTAACCCTTGGGTTGGGTAGTCGAATTATCTCTGTTCCGCTGATTGTAGTAATGATAGTAGCCATAACTACGGTTCATTTAGTAAATGGTTATGAAGCAGGAAATAATGGTTTCGAGATACCTCTTTACTATATTTTGTTTTTATTCACAATCCTGATAAACGGAGCCGGGAAATTAAGTTTAGATTTTATCCTGGTTAAGAAAATAAAGTAAAGTTGATTATTTGCTATTTGATATGGAGTCTAACTACTGGGGAATAAATTATTTTGTCCAAAAAGATGAGCTGGATCAAGAACTTTCTTAATTGATTGCATATCTTGGAGTGTTTCCCTGGAGAACATGAGAGGAAGGTAGTGCTTCTTTTTCTTACCTACACCGTGCTCAGCGGCAATGGTTCCGCCAAAAGATAATGCTAATTTGTTGATTTGGTCGTAGAGGTCTGCGGCTTGCCCATATTCATTTTCACCCTCGGGTAGAAGATTGAGGTGTAGATGTGAGTCGCCAAAATGTCCGTATGCCACGTATCTCAGATTTGCTGATAAAACTATTTCCGTGGATTTGTTATAAAATTCCAAAAATGTATTGTGGGGCACGGCTGTATCGGTACCAAGTTTTCTGAGACCTTGCTGAGAAATAAACTCGTTTACTAAATACGAAATACTATGCCGTATCTCTTGAAATTCCCTTCGTTCCGCTTCGTTAGTCGCAACCCTAAAAGTTTTACTTTCTGCTCCGTATTGTTCAAATAAATTCAGGTACCCTTCGGCAAGTTTGTCAAAAACACTATCGCTTTCCAAATATGAATCCTCCTCAAACCAAAGAGCGCAACCCTCGGTGGTGATGTTTTTGTATTTGGAGGAAAGAAGTTTTAGGGAGTTTGTATCAAAAAACTCAAGTGCACAAGGTGAGAGAGTGGGATATTTTTTTTCTCTTAATGCAGCAATACACGCGATGGCGGAATTAGGGGTTGGGAAGTTAATAAGTCCCGAAAACACCGTTTTAGGTTGTTGAAGTAATTGAACAGTTGCCGAGACAACCATTCCAAGCGTTCCCTCCGAACCAATAAATAAATCAATGGGGTGTTGAGCCGGGAAAATACCGGCACTGTTTTTTGGGAAGCTCCAAGTGTAGTTGGGCTTGGGTATTCGGATAACACCACCTTGTTCCGTTTGAATAACGAATTGGTTGTTAAACAAATAGTTTTCAGAGCGATTTATCTTTAATAGTTCACCGGTAGGAGTAATCACCGTTAAAGAGGAAATATAGTTTCTTGTTGGTCCATAAAAGAAACTCCTTGCACCACTTGCGTTAGTGGCAATAGTTCCGCCAAGAAATGCAGATGTTTCGGTAGGGTCGGGTGGATAGAATAAACCGGTTGGTTGGAGAAACTCTTGTATTTCGCTTAACCTTATTCCTGGTCCAACGGTGATAGTTTTATCGTCGGTAGAAAATTCTGAAATGGTATTTAATTTATCAGTTGCGATGATAATCCCACCTTCAGGAACACGACCACCACAAATGCCGGTACCCGCCCCTGAAATGGTAACGGGTGTTGAAGTGCGGTAAGCTTTTTTGATAATATTTTGAGCTTCTTGAACTGATTCAGGGAAATAAATACCCTGAGCAGTCCCCTTAATGTTGGAGACATCAGTCAGATAATCGGAAAAAGTGGAAGCATCATCCTTATATATCATATCAAAACCCGAAAAAAGGAATTATTCGTCAAAAAATACCGTTTAATTTACATAGAATCATTATTATTCGATAGAGATTTTTCATAATTCCACTCTTGGAGAACAATTAAAATGACCGCAAATCTTGATATGATATCAAAAGTTTACGCTCACATGACCGAACGAGTAAACACGGCACGTGAAATTTTAGGCAGACCACTTACTTATGCAGAAAAAATACTGTATTCGCATCTTTGGAACCCAATAGAGGCCCCATTTGAACGCGGTAAATCGTATGTAGATCTTGCCCCGGATAGGGTTGCAATGCAGGATGCAACAGCTCAAATGGCGTTGCTTCAATTTATGTCGGCAGGCAGAAAATCGGTTGCAGTACCTTCGACAGTACATTGCGATCACCTTATTCAAGCACAAATTGGCGCAATAGAAGATTTAGGTCGTGCAAACGATGAGAATAAAGAAGTTTACGACTTTTTGGAAAGCGTAAGCAATAAATACGGAATAGGTTTCTGGAGACCCGGTGCAGGTATTATTCACCAAGTAGTTTTAGAAAATTATGCGTTCCCCGGCGGAATGATGATTGGAACCGATTCACACACTCCAAATGCCGGCGGGTTAGGTATGATAGCCATAGGTGTTGGCGGAGCAGATGCCGTTGATGTGATGGCTGGAATGAGCTGGGAATTAAAATGGCCTAAGCTTATCGGTGTTCACTTAACGGGTTCGTTAAAAGGATGGACTGCCGCCAAAGATGTGATATTAAAACTTGCAGGTATTCTTACAGTAAAAGGTGGCACCGGTGCAATTGTTGAGTACTTTGGCGATGGAGCCGATTCAATTTCTTGCACGGGTAAAGGAACCATTTGTAACATGGGTGCCGAAATTGGCGCAACCACTTCGGTATTCCCATACGATAAAAAAATGAGCGATTATTTGCGTTCAAGCGGTAGAACTGATGTTGCCGACCTTGCTGATGGTATAGGCAATATTTTACGCGCAGATGCTGAAGTTATAGCAGACCCATCAAAGTATTACGACCAAATAATTGAAATTAATCTCGACGAACTTGAGCCGCATGTTAATGGTCCGTTCACACCTGATCTTGCATGGCCGCTTTCAAAAATTAAAGAAGCTGTAATATCAGAAAAGTATCCCGATAAAATAAGTGTTGCATTAATTGGTAGCTGCACAAATTCGAGTTACGAAGATATTGACCGTGCTGCCTCGATAGCCAGACAAGCGCTATCTAAAGGTTTGAAAGCCAAAGCACAGTTCACTATTACCCCCGGCTCCGAACAAGTACGTGCTACAATTGAGCGCGACGGACAGTTGCAGGTTCTTACCGACTTTGGCGGTGTTATACTTGCAAACGCATGCGGACCTTGTATTGGCATGTGGAAACGCATGGATGTTTCTAAAGGAGAGCGTAATACCATTGTAACTTCATTTAACAGAAACTTCGCAAAAAGAAATGATGGAAATCCGGATACTTTAGCATTTGTTGCTTCACCGGAAATGGTAACCGCACTTGCTTTGGCAGGGTCACTATCATTTAATCCTGAGACTGATACGTTGGTTAACGAAAGTGGTGAAGTAGTTAAGCTGGATGTTCCAACGGGAAAAGAACTTCCACCAGCAGGTTTTGAGAAAGATGAAAATGGATTTTTAGCCCCTGCTGCAGATGGCAGCTCTGTGGTTGTAAAAGTGGCACCCGAAAGTGATAGATTACAATTACTCGAACCATTTGCACCTTGGGATGGTGAGGATATTACTGACGCGTATGTTCTTATAAAAGCCAAAGGAAAATGTACAACCGACCATATTTCGGCTGCGGGTCCTTGGTTAAAATATCGTGGTCATCTCGATAATATTTCTAATAATCTGCTGATAGGAGCTATTAATGCTTATTCAGGCGACCCAGGAAAAGCTAAAAATCTCATCAACGGAGAATATACAGATGTTCCAAAAGTTGCACGCGACTACAAAGCCAATGGTAAATTTTGGATTGTAGTTGGAGATGAAAACTACGGAGAAGGTTCTTCGCGTGAACACGCTGCATTAGAACCTCGTCACCTTGGTGGCAGAGCTATTGTAGTAAAGAGTTTTGCTCGTATTCATGAAACCAACCTTAAAAAGCAAGGTATGCTTCCGTTAACGTTTGCAAATCCTGCCGATTACGATAAGATTCGTGAAGATGATAAAGTTTCGATTCTTGGATTGAAAGATTTTTCACCGGGAAAGCAACTCAGCATGCTTATTAAACACTCAGACGGAACAAGTGAAGAAATTCTCTTGAATCAAACATTTAACGAGCGTCAGTTCGATTGGTTTAAAGCAGGAAGTGCCTTAAACGTAATAGCAGCACAGCAGAATTAATTATTATGAAGTACCCGCACGTTAGAATGAGGTGCGGGGATTATTAAACTAAGGAAGTAAAAATGCATAGAGAAATACACCAATGGTGGAGCCCCCGCCTTAATAAAAATATGGAAATAGCAGTTTACGGAAACTACGGTCCCGCACTGCTTATGTTCCCAACTGCCGGGGCTGATTATCTTGAGTATGAGAGATTTCGTCTTATTGATTCTATTTCGTGGTTTATTAACTCCGGTAAACTTAAAGTATTCTCGATCAATAGCATCAACAACGAGAGTTGGTTAAATAGGGATATGTGGCCGCCGCATAAAGCTATACGCCACAATCAATACAACTATTATGTAATTGATGAAGTGATTCCCTTTATCCATTCTCATTGTAAAGGTTTGGTTCCCATTGTAACAACGGGAGCATCTTTAGGTGCTTTCCATGCAGTAAATATGTTTCTTCGCAGACCTGATATTTTTGCAGGCACTATTGGTTTAAGCGGTATTTACGATTTAAAGTACTATACACGCGGCTTTTATAACGAAGATGTTTATTTCAACTCGCCTATAGATTATCTCCCAAATCTTTATGATGAGGGTGTCCTCAACCAGATGAGACATTATAAAAAAATTCTGTTGGCCTCGGGCTCCGGTGATTACGAAGACCCTGATTCCTCAATACAACTCTCAAATATTTTGCACTCAAAAGGTATTCCGAACGAAGTAGCAGTTTGGGGCTGGGATATGCCACACGATTGGCCCACATGGCATAAGATGTTGCCTCACTTTCTTGGTTCTCTCTATTAATAGAAAGGAAATTCTATGAGGGTAGGAAATTTAATTTTCCTCATCTGGATTGTTCTTTCATTTGTTTTGCATGCTCAACAGCAGGAAAATACTCTCTTCGAAATTTTGAAGGGTAATTCTCCTGCTGTTGATTCGGTATTGGCAAAACACGAACAATTTAAGGTGCAGATTCTTTTCTCGCGTGTTAACCGCGGGGAGGATGGAGTTACCATAAACACTCATTCATTGTACCTCGATTCAACTCGTTATTTTAATCCAGCAAGTACTGTGAAGTTACCTGCCGCACTTTTATCATTAGAAAAAATAAATAACTTAGCAATTCCCGGCTTAACCAAATATTCCCGTTTGGAAATTGATAGTTCTTACAAAGGGCAAAAACCCTATCGTTTCGACCCAACAGCAAAAGACTCAATAGCTTCAATCGCTCAATTTATTAAGCGGATATTTGTGGTGAGCGATAATGAATCTTATTCCCGACTCTATGAGTTCTTAGGGAGAGACTCGCTGAACATTGGGTTGTGGAATAAAGGTTTTACAGATACTAAAATTTTGCAGAGATTTACCGGTGGATTTGATTACGAGACAAATAAATACACCAACGGATTTACTTTCTACAACGCTCAAGGTAATGTTGTTTATAAGCAAGCCCCGCAATACTCAGCACCCAATTGGGAGAATCAGAAACAAGATATGTTTCAGGGCACGGGGCATTATGCCGGTGACGATACAACCGTAACCCCAACACCTTTTGATTTTACACGTCGTAATTTTTTCTCACTTCAGAATATGCATAGTATGCTAATTGCACTGTTTTTCCCGGACCAGGCTGCCCCTTCAATGCGCTTTAATTTATCTGAAGATGATAGAGTTTTTTTGCGTGAAGTGATGAGTATGCTACCTCGTGAGAGTAAATACCCGAAGTACCAACCTTACGAAGATTACCCCGATGGCTTTGTGAAATTTGCAATGTACGGAGATGTTAACGATAGCATTCCCGATAACATCAACATTTATAATAAAATTGGTTTGGCGTTTGGTTACGTTATTGAAAACGCCTACATCGTAGATGAAAAAAACGGAATTGAGTTTTTTGTGAGTGCAGTTGCACACTCTAATGCCGACGGAATTATGAACGACGGCATATATGAATACGACACTGTCTTATTGCCGTTTTTAGGTAATTTGGGTAGGGTACTGTATGATTACGAAGTTAAGAATTTAAAGAAATAGAAAATGTAATCGGCAACTGGGTGTTGCCGATTACATAATGCTAAAAGAAATTATCGTAATTGTTTTCTGGAGGGGGAGTTTGATTCGCTTACTTTGAATTGAGAAATAAGGTCGTACAGATTAGCTGAGCGATCGTTTAGTTCTGCAGTAGCTGTTGCTATTCCATGAATGCTTTTACTTGTGAGCTCCATACTCTCACGAATGCCTTCCAAATTATTACTAATCATTTCGGCAGCGGAAGATTGTTCCTCACTAGCGGTTGCTACTTGCCTAATCTCATCAGAAACAGACTGTGAGCTCTTCACAATTGCATTAAA
>CALKUG010000424.1 GCA_937996765.1 uncultured Ignavibacteria bacterium | reverse complement strand
TTTCCAGATTTTTTAATCACTTTCGACACCTCACCCCCGCAAATAATCACACTACTCACCTCAAAACTTTCCGAGGATACCCTTGGATCTACCTACACCTTAGGCACGGTATTTGAACAATCTAAAACAAGAAAGTTAACCGTGAAAGGTGTTACCAATGAACAGCGATGGTTTGCAGAAATTTCAACTATTGGAATTTCTGATAAAAACGCAGAAAATCTACAGCATAACCTTGAGAAGGTTGTTGAAGAACTGTTCGGTGGAACCCCCTTTATCAAGCTACAATAACACAAAACTGGCTAAAATTAGACATTTGGTCTAAAAAGTACAAGGATTGAATGAATGAAAGCAAGGAACTTTGCTGCAAACTTACTTTCTCTTGCTCAACGCTACGGAATCAGTGGTGCACAAGAACCATTTACAAAGCGATGTGTTGAAGCAATGGTAAAAGAAAGTAAAATTACAAGCAGATCGTTTGTGTTAATGTCTGAGGCGATAGCACTGGGAACACCACCACAGGCGGTTGATTCACAAAATTTACAGGTAAAAAAATGATTAAAGGTATTTATCAATCAGCAAGAAATCTCCAAGCTAAGATGAAAAACATCGAAATTGTAGCAAATAATCTTGCAAATATTAACACAACGGCATATAAGAGAGAGATTCCTTTTTCTGAATTGATGAATCGCTTTGCAGACAATAGATACTCACAAATAACTGATTTTAGTCAAGGCAGTACCGTTCAAACAGGTAATTCACTTCATATGGCTATCAGCGGTGAGGGTTTTTTTATGATTGAAACTCCACGCGGTGTTGGATTGACTCGAAATGGCAACTTCACTATAAATGAAGAGGGTTTTTTAGTGGATCAATCAGGAAGAAAAGTTATTGGAGATGATGGTCCAATCAATCTAACCAAGGAACGACTAAAAAACACTGAACCATTAGAAATAAAAAAGAATGGTGAGATTTGGTTCGGCAAAGAGCAAGTGGGTAGAATCCTGATAGCTAATGTTGAAAATCAAAAATTATTAGAACGCGGTGAAGACAATTTAAGCTATGCAGCCGATAATAATTACAAAGAAGCTGATGAAATGAAATTTAATATTTCGCAAGGATATCTTGAAGAATCCAATGTGAACCCCATTGTAGAAATGCAAGAAATGATTGCATTACAAAAAGAATATGAAGCGTCTTCGAAGATAATACAGAGTATGGATCAACAACTCGGCAGAACAATGGAAGCCGGAAGAGTTTAATTAAGGAGTAGTTATGGCAGAGAGAGCATTAAGAACAGCAGCTTCAGGTATGTATGCACAGCAAGTGAACATACAGGTTATTGCAAATAATATTGCGAACATTAATACCACAAGTTTTAAGAAGAGTAGAGCAGAGTTTCAAGACCTTATGTATCAAGAGGTTGAAGCTCATCCGTTAGATTCATATTTACCTGGCGTTGTTGAGCGTACTAACAATCAAGTGCAAGTTGGTACCGGTGTGCAGTTGGCATCTACTCAAAAAATGCATCTCCAGGGTGATTTACAGAACACCGGAAATATGATGGACGTTGCGATTCGCGGAGAAGGTTTTTTTCAAATTCGCAGACAGGATGGTACCTATGCCTACACTCGTGATGGATCTTTCAAAATTTCGGCAGATGGTAATCTTGTAACCTCCGATGGTTATATCATAGAACCCGGGCTTACGGTTCCCGACGATGCTGCATCCTTAGCAGTCGCTCGTGATGGTAGTGTAACTGTTACACTTCAAAACGGAAGTTCATCCCCCCTGGGAACAATAGAGCTTGCAAGATTTATAAATACCGGCGGTTTAAACGCCATTGGAGATAATCTCTATCTTGAAACAGAATCCTCTGGAACACCCATTTTAGGAACTCCGGGACTTGAAGGTTTTGGTATTGTTGAGCAAGGGTTTTTAGAATCTTCCAACGTTGACATTGTTGAAGAAATGGTTTCTATGATTACTGCTCAACGTGCTTATGAGATAAATTCTAAAACTGTTAGTACAGTTGAAGAGATGATGAACGTAGCAAATAACTTGAAGAGATAATTAAACAGAATATGAAGTTCTTGGCATACATAGTGTTTTTTTTAAGTATGATTGTGACGGCGCAAGATAGCACTGCTTTGCACAATTACTTAAAAAATCATTTCAAGCAGGTCGAGAGCTTTACGTACTCTATTGCATCTCAACCGGCATTGCTCAAGGCCCCCGGGGCTACTTATACTATTGAAACAGATAAAGCTATGAGAAGCAATGGCTCCTATGCCTATGTTCCAATAATTGTGAAGAACGCAAACGGAACAACACTTAAATCTCTTCTTACTCTACGTGTTACAGTATCCAAAAAAGTATTTCGCGCTTTAGGAGTTATTAACTCTGGTGAAGAAGTTACAAATGCTCAAGTGGAAGAAGTTGTAGAAAACATTTCTGATGTGAGAGGTGACCCGGTTGAGTCGCTTTCGTCAAAAGGATTGGTAGCAGCCATCAAAATTCCCGCAGGAGCGATTTTAACAAAAACTATGGTAGAAGTTAAACCCGATGTTTTAGCGGGAGAAACAGTTTCTGCCTACGTGGCACAAGGAAGTGTTGTGGTAACATTAAGTGCCGTTGCCCGCGAATCGGGTTCGGTAGGTGATATAATAAGAGTAGTAACAGGTGATAACAAGCTTTTACGAGGTAAAATTGAAAACGAAAATATTGTTCGCATTATTAATTAGCAGTTTTGTAGTGCTTGGGCAACCCCAAGGGTTCAGACAAAACTCATCGTATTCACTATTTAGTGATTACAAAGCATTAAACATTGGTGATGCTGTAACCGTTTTAGTAATCGAGCAGTCCTCCGCTACTAATTCAACGGCAATAACCAGTGGTAGATCGAGCGAATTAGGGCTCAACCTTTCAGGTGAATTAAGCGGTTCGGCCTTGCCCGGTGCGGATGTTAACCTTGGAACCGAGAATAATTTCAAAGGTGGTGGTACCGCAAACGCAGGCGGAATGGTTCAAACCAAAATTGCAGCCACTATAGATTCTGTTCTAAGTAATGGAAATTTAAGAATCTCGGGAACAAGGAAAATTGTAATTAATGGTGAAGAGCAAGTAGTACGGATTAAGGGTATTGTGAGGCCATCGGATGTTATGCCTAACAACTCAGTCTATTCTTTTAATATATCCGATGCTGAAATAGTTTTTGAAGGAAGCGGTATGATTAATGATCAAACCGAGCCCGGTTGGCTTACTAAAGTTTTCCATTGGTTGTTTTAAGGAGCATACCTATGAAACGTAATACATT
The DNA here is from genome assembly GCA_937996765.1 of uncultured Ignavibacteria bacterium. Classification (GTDB taxonomy): domain Bacteria; phylum Bacteroidota; class Ignavibacteria; order Ignavibacteriales; family Ignavibacteriaceae; genus CALKUG01. The sequence continues at coordinate 23,283 of CALKUG010000424.1, read as the reverse complement.
GGTAGTTATTGTTTTTTTATTGCTTGGGACTCTAAATGCTCAGCGAATAAAAGACATCACTTACTTGGAAGGCATGCAAGCCGAGCAGCTGGTAGGATATGGATTGGTTGTAGGATTAGCAGGAAGTGGCGACACACACCGCTCGTTATTCACTAACCAATCATTGTTGAGTATGCTTAAACGATTTGGTATAACTTTGCCCGATGATAACCTGAGAACGCGTAACGTGGCAGCTGTAATGATTACGGCAAATGTCCCCAATTTCACAAAACAAGGTTCTCAATTTGATGTTACTGTTTCTTCGTTGGGTGATGCTACAAGCTTAATGGGTGGTCAGTTGCTTATGACGCCACTCTCATCAGGACTTGATGGAAATATCTATGCATTTGCGCAGGGTGCAATTTCTATTGGTGGTTATGATATTAATACTAGTTCAGGAGCGCGAATAGTAAAAAATCATGCTCTTTCAGGAAGAATACCCGCAGGCGGACTTTTACAGACACCATTTCCGAGTTCTGTTAGAAATGACACCGTGAATTTGAGATTAAAAATTCCCGATTTCACTACATCAAACAACATTGCGGGTGCCATCAATACACGCTTTGGAGCGGGAACAGCCAAAACGGTTGACGCCGGAGAAGTATCGGTGATTGTTCCTGCAAATTTGCGAGATGTTTCTGCGCAGTTTTTTGCTGAAATGGAACGATTAGAAGTTGCAACAGATGCAATTGCAAAAGTGGTTGTTAACGAGCGTACCGGAACAATAGTAGCCGGCACTAACGTGAAGATTCTACCTTGTACCATTTCACATGGTAACTTAAAAATTAGCATCAAAACGTATCCTATTATTTCACAGCCCAGTCCTTTTTCACAAGGCGGAACTGTCTTTTATAATAATATGGTGCCTTTTGTTGAAACAGAAGACGAGAACAACGTTGTGACAATTAATGGTGCACAAAATATTCAAGATGTAGCAGCAGCACTTAATTCGTTGCGGGTTTCTCCAAGAGATATTATAGCAATATTTCAGGCGATTAAGGAATCCGGTTCATTGCCTGCTGAATTAGTGATTATGTAGGAAAATAGTGATGAGTGATTTACTACAACTGAGAGTAACAAACGAAACCAAGCATATACAAGAGCCCGTAAAAGCTCAAGGTAGATTCAATGAGCAAGAAAAAGGCAAAATCGCTGAATCTGCTATACAGTTTGAAAGTTTAATGACTCAAATGATGCTTAAAAGTATGACTGAAACAACAGGCGGTATGTTTGGTGATTCAGATAGTGAGAGCGGTGAAGGAGCATTAGGCGGAGATGTTTTTGAGGGGTTATTCCTCGATCAGCTTTCTCAGTTTATGACAAGATCAGGAAGCAATGGAATTGCTGAACAGATTTACAAAAAAATGACCGGCGAAGATTTACCGAGTGAGGTGAAAGTTAAGTCACCTAATTCCGGACGCTCTTTAAATCTCAATTCAGGTGATGCACATCGTGTTGTAAAGAAATTGGAACATGATTTAACCAAGCTTTCGGCAGTAGTACCAAGTGCACGTTCGTTAGACCGAATTAAAGGATTTGAAGACACAATCACTAAGATGTCTGAGCAATTTGGTGTCCCTACTAATTTAGTGAGGTCTATTATTCTTGCAGAATCAGCGGGGAATCCACGGGCTTTCTCCCATGCAAATGCTAAAGGATTGATGCAGTTAATGGATGGAACCGCCCAATCAATGGGTGTAAAGAATCCTTGGAATCCCGAAGAGAATATTTACGGTGGTACAAAATACATTTCCCAAATGCTTGAGAAATTTGGTGGAGATACAAAACTTGCTTTGGCGGCATATAATGCAGGCCCGGGAAATGTTGAAAAGTATAATGGAATACCACCTTTTAAGGAAACTCAACAATATGTTGCAAGGGTGATGGGTTATATGAAATACTTCGAAAACGGGTCTGAAAGCTAGACCTATAAAGAAGTAAAAAAAGTTCGATAATTGAAAAAAAAGGATAATAAAATGCAACTTGAACGCGGTATAGAATTACTAACAAAATTAAAGCTCAACTTTCAAAAGTTACTTGAAATAGCTGAGACAAAGCATTCTTCGTTGTTTTTGCAAACTCCTGTGCAATTGCAAGAACTTGTTATTCGTGAGGAGAAGGTTTTATTTTCAATTCAAACACTTGAAAAAGAGCGTTTTTCCTTTATGAAGAATCTTGGTGTTTATCATGAACAGGGAAAAAACAACAATCATTTAAATGATTTTGCAGAGTTATTATTAACCGTAGCTGATTCAGACCAAGCCGCACGTATTCTTGAATTATCGGGTGAGATAACAGGAATGGCAAAGCGTATTATGTCCTTAAACCAGCGAAATATTTTCCTCATCAATCAAATGCGTTCAATAAACGCGGAGTTTGTTAAAGCCATATTCGGCGAGAAAAAAACAATTCTGTTAGATAGGAAAGCATAAATCAATGAACAGATTATTCGAAATATCGCGAAGAAGTTTATCAACCTATCAGGCAGCGCTGAATGTTACTTCGCATAATATAAGCAATGCGAATAATCCGTACTACTCAAGGCAAAAGGTTTCGGTAACTGCGCAACCAATGGAAGGTGTAGGCAGTCGCTTTCAGGGCTCGGGTTCGCAGTTAGGAAATATTGAACGTATAAAGGATACCGTTCTGGTTCAAAACCTCCAGATGAATAATTACGGAAAATCTTATGCCGACAAAATGAAAGATAACCTATCACGAGCAGAACTGTATTTTACAGAGCCGGGTGAACTTGGGCTATCCAGCAGAATAGGTGCGTTTTTTAATTCTTGGAAAGAACTTTCAGTAAATCCCGCCTCCACATCTGCTCGACAAAGTGTTGTCTCATCATCTGAATCATTGATAAGTAAATTTTCTGAAATCAATGAGGGACTATTTCTACAGAAAAAAGACACAGTGCTTGAAGCCAAAGGTTTAGCTTCTGATGTAAATGCTAAGCTTAATCAAATTAGAACCCTTAATGAGCAAATCTATACTACAGAAGGTAATGGTGGTAACGCCTCTGACTTAATGGATAGTAGAGACGAAGTAGTAAATGATCTGAGTAAATTGGTGAATATCACTGTTTACACCGACGAGCGTAATATCTCTAATATCAGTATAGGTGGCGTTTTTGCTGTTGATATAAACTTCGTAACCGAGTTTGAAATAGTTGAACAAAACAATCAACTTATATATAGAACAAAAGATGATGGTAGTATTCCGTCTGTAAAAGGTGGTGCTCTTGGTGCTACTCTCGAAACATTCAACACCAAACTTCCTAACTACAAACAACAAATTGATGAAATAGCTAAAAGTATTTACGACAATGTAAATGCTTTACATAGCACAGGATATACATTAACCGACCCTCCGGCTACTTCTATTAATTTTTTCACCAATTATGGCGAAGGTGTTTTTAAGCTTAATGATCAGATTAAAGCAGATGTGAAAATGATTGCCGCCTCCGGAAACGGCCAAGCCGGTAGCAACACAATATCATCTTCTATTTCTTCGTTGCGGGATCAGAAGATTCTCAACAATTCAACCCTCGAAGAAATCTATGGTAGTATAATGGGTGAGTTAGCCGGTGAAATCAGTGTTCAGGAACAAGATTCCGAAACTTTTGAACTTGCTATCAATCAGCTTGAGGCACAAATTACAGAGAAGTCCGGCGTATCTTTAGACGAAGAAATGGTTAATATCATCAATTTTCAACGCTCGTATGAGGCATCAGCAAGACTGATACAAATAGCCGATGAAATGTTGCAAACAATTTTAGGAATAATGCAGTAGTATGAGAGTTACAGATCTACAATTAAAAAGTAATTTTTTGTTGCAGTACAACAAAAATAAATCCGCCCTTACCGAAGTGCAGAATCAACTTGCTACTCAAAGCAAAATTAATAAGCCAAGTGATTCGCCTGCTGATATTGCAGCGGTTTTGAGGTTTCGCAACCAGTTAAAAGAAGTAGAAAGCTTTCAAAGCAATATTGATACTTCCATAACGCAAGTTAATACTGCTATAAATGCAATGAGTAACACCTACGACGTTGTGGAGAGTCTTAAGGAGCAATTGCGCCCTTTACTTAACTCAGAGTTCCCTGATGTGCTCTATAATTCGCTACCGAAGCTTATAGATGGCGCAATAGACAGTATTCTCGTTGCCTCCAACACCCAGTTTGACGGAAAATACATTTTTGCAGGAAATGACTATAGTCAAAAGCCATTTCAATTAAATCCTTCTACAAATCAGTACGAAGTAAAAAGTGCTTCACTTGAGGAAAAGCAGCTGGTTGAAATCGGGAAAAATATTTTTGTAGATATTAACAACAACGGTGCTGATTTATTCAACTCTGTGTTCAAGTATTCAGGTAATATGAATACTGCTGCAGCCCTTGGTTTTGCAACCACCCAAACCGAAACTATTTTTGGTGCAGATGGAGCTGAGTACAATTTTAGTTCAACCATGACAAAAACAGCGGATAATACTTTTAGCTACAGCTATGCACTTACCGATACCAACGGTGTTGCAGTTCCTGACGGTTCAGGCACTTCGGAACTTATTTTTGATTCTTCTACCGGAAAGCTATCTTCGATTGGGGGAGGCGATCCTAAAGGGTTTGCAGTAACAGTCCCGGCAAATAAAGTTAACTTTAGAGTTGATTTAACCAATATTACTCAATCAACCGGTGGTTTTAATATGTCAGCCGGCCTAAATACTGAAGCAGATATTTTGAACGTGTTAAAATCAATGCGTGATAAATTACTTGCTCGGGAAAAGCCGACAACCAATCAATTTGTGGTACTCGATAGTTTCACTAAAACTAATCTCAACGAGCAAAGTCGTGCCGGTGATATTTATAACCGTCTTGAGGATGCTGAATCCGTTCTTAACAGTAGTGAATTGCTCGCAAAAGAGCTGATTAGTAAAAAAAATGACGTTGATGTGGCAAAAGCCTCAATAGAATTAGAAACAAACCAGTACGCTTTAGACATGCTGTATAAAATTTCAGCACGATTATTGCCTCAATCATTACTAAATTTTTTATAAGTTGAAAATACCAATGAAACTGCTATTTTAGGGTATTAAAAGTTGATTTTATAAGATAACTAATTAATTTTCAAAGGAATGAAAATGAAACTCACTTCAGGGCAGTTTGGCGAAATTGAATTCGAAGAATCTGCGGTACTACACATCGGAGAAGGGGTAATCGGATTTGAGCATCTCAAACGGTTTTTATTTATAGAAAACGATTCTGTTTTTAATTGGCTGCTCTCTGTTGATGAACCGGAAATAATTTTCCCATTGTTCCCCATTCGTTTTTTATATTCGGACTATCCTGAAATAGAGGGGCATGAGCCATTTGGAATTGTTCGTTTACATAAAAATCCCGAACAGATAACGGTTAACTTAAAAGCACCTCTTTATTTTATGATGGATGCCAAAAAAGGATTCCAGAAAATATTAGATAACGACACCTATAAAATTGATTATAACCTTTTTGTGAAGGAGAATTAGTATGTTGGTCCTCTCACGCAAACAAGGTGATACCATAAGAATAGGAAATGATATTGTAATCACCGTAATCTCCTCAGGAGACGGTGGAGTTCGTATAGGAATTGATGCGCCTACAGATTATAAAATACTGCGAGGAGAATTGTACGAAAATATTAAGATTCAAACTCTCGATGCAGTATCCAGTTCAAAGCAATCGCTTGATGTTCTCTCTTCGTTAAAAAGCAAAAAAATTAATAGGCCGAATCAATAGCATGAGTGAAAAAAAACGGATATTAGCAATAGACGACTCAGATATTGTTTTAAATGCTCTTTCAAATTTTTTGTCGGATTATAACTTTGTAGTTGCGACTGCTAAAGACGGACTCGATGGAATAATTAAAGCGGTTTTAACAAAGCCGGATTTAATTTTCTTGGAACTCAATATACCCGGATTAAACGGCTTCGAGTTCCTAAAAATTAAACGCGGTGTTGAAACAACAAAAAATACACCTGTAGTCGCTATAACATCGAACCCAAATAAAGAATACGTTTTGCAAGCCGTTAAAAGTGGATGCAGTCGTGTTATAATGAAGCCTCTCCGTAAAGAGGCAATTATTAAATTTGTTAGTGAACTTCTTGAACTTGAAGATGTATTTGCCTCTAAAAGCAGTACTGTTATTGAAAGTCAAGAAGATATGAGAGTAGATATTGTTCGTGCATACAAATCTTCTTTTAGTCAAAAGCGACATCAATTAGCTGATGCAATGCAAAAGCAAGATAGCAATCTTTTATTTAGCACAGTACACGAACTTTTTGAGATGGGGCGCTCAATGGGATATACCGATATGGTTGAATTGAGCATGGAGATTGAAAGCAAGATAGTTAAAGACAGCTTGGACTGGATTTATCTCGAACGCCGTGTAAGGCGCTTGATGGAAGTTTTAACAAAAATGTCAGAAGAAAAATAAGTTTAATTGAGTTAACATTATGACAATAATTATTGGAATTGTGCTTGTGCTTGCCTCTGTAGTGGCGGGCTATTTAATGGCAGGTGGTGCACTTGGTGTGTTATTACAAATACCTGAATTTGTAACAATTATCGGTGTTACTGTTGGCGGTATGATGATTGCGGCTCCGATGTCAGTTTTACAAAAAGCAGTTAAATACATCCCCAAAGCAATGACACACAAGCCTTACAGTAAAGACGACTATATGGCGTTATTGAAATCTTTTTATGATTTATTTGTTCTTGCACAGAGGAACGGTTTGCTCTCATTAGAGAAGCATGTTGAAAACCCTGCACAATCAGATGTTTTAGGTAAAAACGCAAAGTTCCTCTCAAATACTATTGCGGTCTCTTTTGTTGCAGATACTCTAAAGGTTATGCTTTCTGGTGGCGTCCCTCCTCATGAAATTGAAGAGTTGATGGATATAGAAATTGAAACATTTGAAGCAGAAAATAAACCAGTGCCTGCAATTATTAATAAAGCAGCGGACTCATTGCCGGGTATTGGTATTGTTGCGGCGGTTTTAGGAATTATCATCACCATGGGATCAATCACGGATGGACCAGAGGTTGTGGGGCACCATGTGGCAGCAGCGTTAGTAGGAACATTTGTTGGTGTACTTCTTAGCTACGGTATTTTTGGTCCGTTAGCAACAGCTGTAGAAGGATTGTTACATGAAGAGGCCCATCTGTTGCAATCTATGAAAACTTGTATTGTTGCTTATGCAAAAGGTAACCCTCCGATTGTAGCAGTTGAGATTGCCCGAAGAACAATTTATAACGACAAACGCCCAACGTTCTCTGAACTTGAACAATATCTACGTGGTAAATAGGAAACACAATGTCTGAACACGGCGGCGGTCACGGCGGCGAACAGCCCATCATAATTAAAAAAATACACAAAGGCGACCATGGTCATCATGGTGGTGCTTGGAAGGTTGCATATGCCGATTTTGTAACGGCAATGATGGCTTTGTTTATTGTGTTGTGGATATTAGGCAACGATACTGAAATCAAAGAAGCTGTTTCTACATATTTCTCCAATCCCGTGGGATATTATGAGGGCTCCGGAGTCTCTATGATTAAGGGAGTTATGCAAACTTCATTAAGTTCGGAACAATTAGTTGATGTTCTTCAATCACTTTCTCAGGAGCAACAACAATCACAATTTGCCGAAACAGGACAAGGAATTATGGATGCTTTGAAAGAGAATCCTGAATACCAAGAATTGTTCGAAAATATTGTAATTGAGTATCTTGATGAAGGTATGAGAATAGAACTTATTGAAGCAGCGGATGATATGTTTTTTGAAATTGGATCGCCCAATCTCAATCAAAACGCGCTTAAAATATTGGAGTTGATAGGGCAAAAACTTGCCACGCTGAATAATAAAATTGTTGTTGAAGGCCATACTGATTCCCGACCTGTTGGACCAAATATGTTGGGAAGAACCAACTTTGAACTGAGTGCTGAGCGTGCAAACTCCGCACGTAAAGCTATTATGCAAGGCGGGTTGCAAGATAATAAAGTAATGCAGGTAATTGGTTGGGCAGATAACAAACTTCGCATTCCAGCCGATCCTTATGATAGCCGTAACAGGCGTGTGAGCATTCTTGTAAAATATCAATCTGTAAAATAGACGCGTGCTACGCAATGAGTGAGCAACCTGTTCAAGATAGAATTTTAGTTGTTGAGGATGACGACGATTTCCGGTTTATTCTTGAAAGAACTCTTGCTAAGAACAACTATGTTGTTGCCTCTGCTTCAAACGGTGTTGAAGCACTAAAAATTATTGATGATTTTTCTCCAAAAGTAATTGTTGCTGATTGGAATATGCCACAGATGGATGGACTTGAGTTCTGCAATATCGTAAAGCAACGACCTCAACATCAATTGGTTTATTTTATTCTTCTCACCGCACGGTCAACCCTTAAAGATAAAATAACAGGACTCGATGTTGGTGCGGATGACTTTTTAATTAAACCGGTTGAAAACCAAGAGTTATTAGCCAGAATCCGCTCCGGTATTCGCATTTTTAACTTGCAAGAGCAGTTGCGTCAAGCCGAACACAATAAGGCTGTAGTAGAGCTTGCTTGTACCATAGGTCACAAATTAAACAACCCACTGAGTGCACTAATTCTTTCCCTTAACGGTATTTTTGCCGGAATTTCACCTTCAGAGAAAAAGAAACTAAAAGAAGAGTTTATGCTCATTTCTGAATCAGTTGATAGGATTAAGCAATCGGTTAAACAATTGCAGAATATTGATAAGCCGGAAATAATTAATTATTCCGGAGACACTAAGATGGTTAGATTAGATTGATTAAACTTATTTGATTTTCATTCGAGAATTATCAAACAGAAGTACATTATAAAAGTTCTCAATGCTTTTTAGTATCAATAAAATAAATCCCCATCCCGGAAATTCACAACGTGAATTAGAGCAGAACTATCCTGATTCCAATACCCATAAACAAAGTCACGAAAAAGATGCGGCAGTTGCACATGATTCGATAGCATTTAGTGGTTTTTCGAAGTTAGTACAAGAGTACGGTTTCGAAGTAAAGTCGCTGCAACAACCCTCCACACACCAACTACTCTTTTCTTTCTTGTTGCACGGTTTAACGTTCTCGTTTCAAGTAGATACAACAACATACTCTCACAACCCCTTGATTGACTTTGCGGCTATTCAAACACTATCCAACAAAGGAGCAGTCTTATCACTAACAACAATTGCGTTTTCAGTTGCCAAGACAAATATTACCAAGAAAAAACCTCAAAAGCTATCTGCTAATGAATTGCTTAGGTTAGTGGAAGAAATACAGTCGCTCGATTTTGTAGGTGAAGTTACCTATGAAAAATCTGTAGTTATCAGAGTGCTCACCGATGAGTATGAAGAGGATTTAAAACAAGAACTCTCAGCCATTCTTAGCGCAGTGCTTCAAATAACTGAGAGTTTGAAAATGGTTGACTTGTTTGCTACTAAGTTCGACCAAAAACCTGTGAGGGAGTTTACTATTTCCTCAGTGAAAGTTATTCGTTAAACGGAATAAAACTCTTTCACCTTGCCCACTACATCAGTAAGCGCAACATCAAGTTTTACACTATCGGTTCTCAATTTAAACTCAAGAAGTCCTTCTTTAATTTTTCTTTCGCCAACAATAATTTGAATGGGAATGCCAAGTAAATCGGCATCTTTCATTTTAAAGCCGGGCTGAGCATCCTTTCTATCGTCGAACAAAACTTGAAGACCAAGAGTTGTAAGCTCGGAATAGAGACGCTCACATTCATCTGCAATTTCTTGCTTTTTCATATTTAGCCCAATAAGATGCACCTGCATAGGTGCAAGCTCTTTGTTCCAAATTATTCCAAAATCATCATGATTTTGTTCAACAAAGCAAGCCATAACTCTTTCGAGCCCGATACCGTAACTTCCCATAATTAACGGATGATCTTTACCGTTAACATCCAGGAAGCGTGCACCCATTGCTTCTGAGTATCGTGTGCCAAGCTTAAAGATGTGTCCTAACTCGATAGCAGGAAAAACGTCTATATTTGCGCCACAATTGGGACAACCTTCACCCGGCTGTACTATGCGCAAATCCACTAACTCAGCCGAAGGAACATCGCGAACCATATCAATGCCACCAATGTGGTATTCGTTTTTGTTAGCACCGCTATAAAGATTGTTACGATCTTTAAGGCGAAGGTCGGCAAGTATTCTTCCTTTGAATCCAAGTGGCCCAATAGAACCGGCTTCAGCGCCGGTAAGATTTTGTAGTTCTTCAGGGTGAGCGGGGCGAACCTCAGAAAATATTTTTTCAAGTTTCGTTTCATTCACTTCGTCATTGCCACACATCAAAACAAGCACAGGCTCTTTACCGTTGACAATATACACCCGAGATTTAGCGCATTGAGATTCGTTAATCGAAAGGAACGCACTTAGTTCATCAATTGACTTGATATTAGGTGTGGATATTTCAAAAATATCTTTGCTCTCAGAGTCGCGTGCGAGAGCCTGAATTACTGAAGTGGCTACTTCGCTATTTGCAGCGTATCCGCAACTTTCGCAATGTGCAACCGTGTCTTCGCCTGCAGCTGAACGAACCATAAATTCCTCTGAACCGGTTCCACCCATAGCTCCCGATGAAGCGCCTACAACAAAGAACTTAAGTCCACAGCGTTCAAATATTCTTCTGTACGCAGCAGCATGAGAGTCGTAGGATTTGTCTAAATCTTCCCATGATGCATCAAAGGAATAAGAATCTTTCATTAAAAACTGTCGGCCACGGATAACGCCCGAACGGGGACGTGCTTCGTTTCTGAATTTTGTTTGAATCTGATACCAAACCTGTGGCAATTCTTTGTAGGATTGTAGTACACGGCGAGCGTGATAGGTCATAATTTCTTCGTGTGTTGGGGCAAGAACGTAATCGCGGTTTTTTAGGTGAAACATAGTGTCGCCAAAAGCTTTTACGCGGTCGGTTTCTTCCCAAATTTCAATAGGATTCAAAGCAGGTAAGTGGAACTCCTGGCCACCTATAGCGTCCATTTCTTCGCGAATAACTTCTGTTATTTTTTTTATGACTTTGTAACCCATAGGCAGGAATGAATATACGCCTGCTGAGAGCATACGCACTAATCCGGCACGTAGCATAAGAATATGACTGGGAACAACAGCATCGTTAGGTGCTTCTTTAAGAGTAGGTATAAATGTTTTTGACTGTCGCATATTTTCCGAATTTAAAGTTTAAACCAAAAACAAAAATACAAAAACCTCGGGGCATTTCTGAGAGATTCCCTGAGATAATTACTGTTTTGTACGATGAATAAATTCAGAAATAATGGAGTCGGTTGAAGTATCTAATTCAGCGGGAGTGCCATCGAAATGAATTTTGCCTTCGTGCATCATAACAACACGGTCGGCAACGTTTATCACGGAAAACATATCGTGCGTAACAACAATGGAAGTAACATTCAATTTTTTTCGCAAATCGTTTATAACATCGTCAATGTTATCGGACATTATGGGGTCGAGCCCTGTGGTAGGCTCATCGTATAAAATATATTCAGGGTTGGTAACAATTGCTCGTGCCAGTCCTACTCGTTTTTTCATTCCGCCGGAAAGTTCACTTGGCTTTAATTGTTCAATACCCGGAAGCCCTACCAAAGTAAGCTTTTCTGACACCAAAGTTTTTATTTGCTCCTCAGAATATTTTTCCTCAGATTCAACAAGGGGTAGTGCAATATTCTCGCCCACAGTCATCGAGTCAAATAAAGCTGCACCTTGAAACAAGAAACCAAATTGTTTTCTGAGAGCATAGAGTTCTTTTTGCTTTAAACGCGGCACGTGCTTACCCATAACAATCACTTCACCAGAATCGGGAGTTAAAAGCCCAACAATATGTTTAAGCAATACACTTTTCCCGCAACCGCTTCTACCAATAATAACAACGGTTTCACCTTGTTTTATGGAAAGGGTAACACCGGTGAGAACTTGTTTTTTGCCAAAACTTTTGTGAAGATTAATGAGTTCAATCATTTTTATGCTCCTTGAAGAGTGTTAACCAACACTCTCACCAATTCCTCGTTGTACTTCGACCCAACTACGCCGTTCCAGTGTTTTAAGAATACAGATCTTAAAATTATAAGGTTTTCCTTCTCCGGATTCAAAAGCAAAGGGAAGGCACGTTCAACGATTTCAGGAGTTATCACAAACTTGGAAAGAATAAACTCGGCATCGGGATTCTCGACGGAAAGTTTAGAATAGACATCCAAAGAGAGTTGGTTAATCTTTGAAACAGATTGCTCTCCTGAGGGGAAGAAGCAAACAATATCTAAGTCAGGTATGTGCGCAATTTCAAACACGCCGGAGTGAATGAGTTGTTCACCAAAGTTACGAGCACTTAAAAGGGAAGCCGAGATAATATTACCAATGCCATCGCGATGCAAAGGGTAAGTGGAATATGTGAGGTAGCATGCAGCAGCCATAGCGCCCGGGCGTGAACCTTCGAGTGAAAACATTCCGATATTTGGTTTATCGGTAACATGATAGGTATAGGGGGCAGTATTGAGCACGCAATCTCTTAATGCAGTATCAGCAAAAAGAACCGCTCCGGCACCGTATGAAATAAGTCCCTGTTTGTGTGGGTCAATGGTAAGTGAATCGGAGTGTTCTATTGCTTTTATTTGAGTATAGGCATAAGGTGTTAAATCAGGAACAAATTCCTTTTCCAAAACATTGTAATCCGAGTCGAATAACAATGAGCGACTAAATCCTCCATAAGCAGCATCAATGTGTAAATGAAATCCGTATTTATCTCTCAAGGTTAAAATATCAGAAATTGCATCAATACTTCCTGTTCCGGTTGATCCTGCATTTGCTACAACCATCAAACCGGGATGTTTTTTTAAATTCTCTTCAAGCTTGTTACAATCCAAGTGAAATTGTTCATCAACTTCTATCTCTTGGTATGAAGGTATTGCTAAGATGCCACAAATGCGTTTCCAAGAATAATGTGATACTTCAGAAAAATATACGGTACCATTGTTTTTATATTTATCTCTCACCGCCCATAGAGCTTCCATATTGGCGAGTGAACCACCTGAAGTTAAATGTCCCCAACCTGAAGTGTAACCGGTGAGTCGTAATAGCTGGTCAACAACATTCATTTCCATCATGGTGGTTACGGGTCCGCCTTCATAGGCGTGATTATTGGGGTTACTCATCATAAAAGTTAAATATCCCAACAGAGTGGGTAACGAAGGGTCTTTTAGCATTTGAGCGGAATAACGAGGATGAAAAAACGGGAAATTATTGGATGCTTGTTTTAATAAGTCATCAAGAGCTTTTTCGAGTTTTGGAAAGCTCTCCGAAGGTTCGAAAGGAAGGAAGTTATCGTTAGGGAAAAAACTCTCACGCCATTGTTGCTGATGGTTAAGCACTTGGTTGATAAGTTTTTTTAGCAGAGGGATGTTCTCGCCTTTGGGACCAATAAATCCTGCAAATAATTCTTCGTTGTTCATACTTCTCAATTAATTCAAGTAAAATCATTTTTTATTTCAACGGAGTGAAAAATAAACAAACGGAGTGGAAGAACAACGGTAATTTATTAGAATTGTATCCGATGTAAAATTGAATTAAGTTAAACTACAACAAAAACAGAATATCAAATGAAGCTGATAATTTTAATAGCGTTATTTTCAGGAATTTTAGCGGCTCAGGAATTGCCGGATAGTGTCCGTGTAACTCCGGTGCTGATTGCCCCAACCGAACCAAACTTCCGACTACCTGAAGATGATATATCCATGCTAACACTTTTGGTAGTACCAACAACCCCCGGACAAAAAGTACACATACTCAGCTTAGATATCGAAAAACCGACTGATTCAAGAGATTTTCTCTATGAGCCATTTTCGGCTAAAGACATGGTTTCGCCGCTCACTTTGGGATTGGGAAAGAGTAACCCACTACTTGGACAAATTTTAACCGTGGCAAGTACCGCTGCTGCTGGAGTGCTTGCCTACCAGCACATCAGCAAATATGGTTTTTACAGCCGAAAAAAACTCGAAACTAAATAAAATCGTTAAAAATATCACATTTACTCTCTGCTAAATGCTTGAATTTTGGTAATTTACCACAATTCATTTTATTGTATGAGGTAGAGGATGAAAAATATTGTTTTGTTTCTTTTGATTGGAGCAACTTTAATGATGGCTCAGCATAAACGTGCTATAAATGTTGATGATTTATGGAAAATGAAGCGTATTGGGAATGCTGACCTTTCACCGATTGGTGATAAAATTGTGTTCTCAGCAACAGCTTATTCCATGGATGAGAATAAGGGTAATAGTGATGTTTATGTTGTTAATACCGATGGAACAGGATTAACGGCAATACAAACGAGTGATGCTAATGAATCATCTCCCAAATTCTCTCCTGATGGCAGCAGAATAATTTTTGAAAAAGGTGGACAGCTTTGGATTTGCAATGCGGATGGTAGCAACTCAAAACAATTAACCGCTCTCTATACCGGTGCATCGGGTGCAGTCTGGTCACCAACTGGCAAACACATTTTATTTGTATCCGAAGTTTACCCTGAGTGCACTACACAAGAATGCAACAAGCAAAGAGATGAGCAAGTTGCAGGCAATAAAGCAACCGGACAGATATTCACCGAACTTATGTACCGCCATTGGGATAATTGGAGAGGTGAAAAACGTAGTCACTTGTTTTTGTACGAATTAGAATCAGGTAATTTTTTCGATTTAACGAGTGGCAGTTCTTCCGATGTTCCCCCAATTGCACTTGGTGGTGTACGTGATTATACTTTCTCCCCTGAAGGAACCGAAGTAGCTTTTGTAACTAATCTCGACCCCGTGTTAGCAACAAGCACAAACAACGATGTTTTTGTGGTTTCTGTTTCTAATTCAGTAGCGGGTGTTGCACCTGAAAAAACAAAAATTTCGAGCAGCGAGGGTTCTGATGTAAATCCTGTTTATTCAAACAACGGGAAATACATTGCTTTCCTTTCTATGGATAGAAAAGGATTTGAAGCAGACAAAAAAAGAATAATGCTGTACGATCGTTTAACTAAAACCACAAAAGATATCAGCTCGGGTTTTGACCTCTCCGCTGAAGAAATAGTGTGGTCGTCGGATAGCAGATACATCTATTTTAATGCTGCAGACCAGGTAGCAGAATCAATATTCTCGTTAAAAATTGAGAGTGAAGAGTTAAAACCATTGTTAAAAACAGGAACATCTTCCGGTTTGATGGCAGCATCAAGTGGCTCGTTCCTCTACTTTAAACATCAACAGTCAACCCTCCCGTATGAGCTGTTCTCATTAAGCACCTCCGGTGGACAGGCCAATCAGATTACCGAGCTCAACAAACCTATTCTCTCGCAGTTAGAGATGAACGGAATTGAGACATTTTGGAGTAAAGGTGCAGGCGGAACAAAGGTTCAATCAATTTTGGTAAAACCCCCATTTTTTGATCCTGCAAAAAAATACCCAATGATATTCCTCATTCACGGCGGACCTCAAGGGCATTGGAACGATGAGTTCCACTATCGTTGGAATTTACAAATGTTTGCCTCGCAAGGTTATGTTGTAGTTGCTCCTAATCCAAGAGGAAGCACCGGTTACGGTCAGCGTTTCACTGATGAGATATCAGGAGATTGGGGTGGCAAAGTCTATACCGACCTCATGAATGCGTATGACTATGCCATTAAAAATTACACGTATATTGATTCCAAAAACACATTTGCTGCCGGTGCATCCTATGGCGGTTATATGATTAACTGGATTGCCGGGCATACTAACCGTTTTAATGCATTGGTTTCTCACGCAGGAGTGTTTAACTTAGAGAGCATGTTTGGAACAACCGAAGAGATGTGGTTCCCGATATGGGAAAACAAAGGTACTCCATGGACTAACCGCTCTTTATACGAAAAGTTTTCACCGCATCGCTATATACATAAGTGCAAAACACCAATGCTTGTAGTACATGGCGCAAAGGATTTTCGTGTTCCGGAAGAGCAAGCATTCCAATTGTTTACCTCACTTCAAATTATAGGAGTCCCAAGTAAGTTTCTTTATTTCCCTGACGAAACACATTTTGTTGCTAAAGCACAGAATGCAAGGCTGTGGTGGAGCACAGTATTCGACTGGTTCCATACCCATAAAAAGTAAAGGTTGAAAATGAAAGATGGTGAATTTAAGTGGCAAGATGTCCACTTCGACGACGACGGAGCACCAACACCGCCATTAGCAGCTCCGGTAAACAGAGATGAATACGAAAAGCAAAGAGAATATGTTGAAGAAAATCTTTGGCAAAAAGTTGAAAGAGTAGGAAAAAAAATATCCTTTACTCGGGATATTGTTGCTCTATTTAACTATATGAAAGATGGTGATATCGCTTGGTATCGTAAAGGTGTTATTGTTGTTGCGTTAGCTTATTTTATTTTCCCACTTGATGCAATGCCGGATATTATGCCGTTCATAGGTTATTTGGATGATTTAGGCGTGATAACTGCGTTGATGAAGTATTTAGGTAGTGAGCTCGTTCCATATTACGATACTTCGCCGTTAGCTCGAGGACCAAGGAAATAATATGAAAAACTTTGAACTACTTTCCCGCGAAGTAATCTATCGCGGGAAAGTATTTGATGTTGAAATAGATGTAATAAAATACAATAGTGGGAACGACGCAATAAGACAGGTTGCAAGGCACCCCGGTGGAGCCGTTATTGTTCCTGTTTTACCCAATGGTAATTATATAATGATTCGTCAGTTTCGCTATCCTCTTGATAAAGTTATCGTAGAATTCCCCGCAGGCAAACTTGAACCGGGCGAAGACCCCTTATTGTGTGCCTCGCGGGAACTAACTGAAGAAACCGGGTATTCTGCAGCATCTGTTGTAGCGTTGGGACCTATTGCCACTACTCCCGGTTTTTGTGATGAAATTCTTTATATATTTTTGGCAGAGGGGTTAACACCCGGTCTGCACCACAGAGAAGAAGGTGAGGAGGGAATGGAGATATTTGAAGCAACTCCCGATGATATTAATCGAATGATTATTTCAGGAGAATTCTACGACTCCAAATCAATCACCGCGTTTACTATGGCACAACTTAAAAGAAATAACACCCGTTAAGCGATGCTCAAACAGCTCAGTATTTCAGGATATGCACTCATAGATTCTATTTCGGCTAATTTTAAACCGGGATTTACCATTATCACCGGTGAAACGGGAGCAGGAAAATCTATTCTTATTGGTGCTTTGGGTTTATTGCTTGGTGAAAGGGCAACCTCTGATAGTGTGCGTGCAGGTACTCCTAAGGCTGTTATTGAAGGTGTTTTTGATGCCACAAAAAACACAAACGTAACTAAGTTTCTTAAAGAGCGTGAGCTTGATGAAAACGAAGAATTAGTAATTCGTCGCGAAGTTTCTGCAAAATCTTCCACAAGAAATTTTATTAACGACACACCCGTTTCACTTCAAGATATTAAAGACTTGGGCACTTTACTTATTGACCTACACGGTCAACACGACCACCAATCGCTACTGCACAAAGAGAAACACCTCTCATTTATTGATGACTCCGGAGTACCCGCTGAACTTGTTTCAGAGGTTGAGACCTTGTATCATCAATTAAAGACAGTTAAAAAAGAACTTATAGAGATTGAGAATAGAGAGAAAGAATTTCAAGAGAAAAAAGATTTTTACTCATTCCAATTAAAAGAAATTGAAAACACCTCACCTGAGCCGGCAGAGGATGAATTAATTGCAAGAGAATTAACTATTCTTGAAAATTCAGAACAACTCTTAGCTATTTCTTCTTCCTTGTATTCCGAATTGTATGAATCCGAGTTTGCACTATACGACCAAATCAATAGAATTAAAGGGCGTTTGGCAGAGCTTGCTGCGATCGACAACACGTTTGCTGATAGCGTTCAAGAATTCTCCGGTATGCTTACAGTTACCAAGGAGTTAAGTAATCAACTCCGAAACTATCAAGATAGAGTAGAATTAGACCCTCAAAGATTAGAGAAATTACGCGAGCGTTTAGTGCAAATTAACCGTCTTAAAAAGAAGTATGGCGGTTCATTAGAGGCGGTTCTGACACATTATCAATTTTTACAAACCGAGTTGGGCGTTTCCGGAAATACCGAATTTGAAAAAGAGCGATTAAGTTCAGAGATTAAAAGATTACAAAAAGCACTTAACGGTAAAGCACAACAACTCTCGAAGCAACGTAAAGAAATTGCAAAACAAGTTGAAAAAGATGTTATTGAGTCGTTAAAAGAATTGGGAATTGCGTCACCACAATTTGAAACAATATTTGAAATAAAACACAGTGGTGAATTGATTTCCGAGAACTCCCCTGAGGTTTTTTGCGATGGCTCAGGTATAGATCAGATTGAGTTTTTTATAAGCACCAACAAAGGGGAAAGTGTAAAACCCCTTGCTAAAGTTGCTTCAGGTGGTGAAGTCTCCAGGGTAATGTTGGCTCTTAAATCAGTGCTCGCCAATCAAGAAAAATTACCTTTAATGATTTTTGATGAGATAGATACCGGCGTGAGTGGTAAAATTGCAAGCAAAGTCGGGATGATGATGAAAAAATTAGCTAAGCATCATCAGATAATTGCTATCACCCATCTGCCGCAGATTGCAGCATTGGGAGACACAAACTATTGTGTTAGCAAATCGGAGGAGCAAGGAAGAGTAATTAGTATTATCAAGGAGCTAAGCAATGATGAAAAAATTGAGGAAATTGCAAAGCTCATTAGCGGGGAAGAAATAACAGAATCCTCAAAACAAACAGCACGTGCTTTAATTGGCAGTGTATAAGCGAGAATTAAATGAAGGCATATGAATTTCAAACAATGGTTGACGAGCAGGGAGTTGTAGTGATTCCCGAAAACATCGCTTCGGAACTTAAAAAAGAGTTGCCCGTTCGTATTATTATTTTAGCTCCTGAAACAACGGCAACAAAAGGTTCTTCGACACATAACGATGTTAACTGGCAGGAATATTCCTACAACTTGGATGCAACTGGTCCTGTTTACGACGACTTTTAACAATTAATGAATAAAAGTGATATTGCATTAGACCGGCCAAAGGCGGGGATGTATATACATATCCCGTTTTGTGACCACAAGTGTATCTATTGCGATTTTTATTCCATAATTACCTCCGATAATACTCACAATTTTTTAACTGCATTAAAAAAAGAAATTGCAGTTTTCTCTGAGAGATTTCCTGATAAGGAATACGATTCGATCTTTTTTGGAGGCGGCACGCCTTCGTTAATGAACGAAGAGTTTATTAGGGAAATTCTGAATACCGTTTCTAAGCACTACAACATCACCTCAAACGCAGAGATAACACTCGAAACAAACCCCGGGACTGTGAACAAAGAAAAAATTGCCCGCTTTATAAAAGCAGGGGTTAACAGGATGAGTGTTGGTGTTCAATCATTCGATGCGGAAGAATTAAAATTTCTTACAAGAATTCACGATGCACAAACCGCTATTGATACCATTAGGAATGCTGCGGAAGCTGGATTGACAAATATCAGTTTAGATCTGATATTTAATCTACCGAATCAAACCCTTGAGCGTTGGCTTTCTTCGCTTAATACTGCTTTTTCACTACCCATAACACATCTTTCGGCTTATAGTTTAATACTTGAGCGTGGCACAATTCTCAATAAAATGGTTATTGACGGCAAAGTAAAAATGCAGGGAGAAGAGTTTGATGCAGAACTATACAGCATCACCATTGATAAGGCATTATCTAAAGGGTTTAAACAGTATGAGGTTTCGAATTTTGCCTTGCCGGGTTTTGAATGCAGGCATAATCTGCACTATTGGCATAGGGAAGAATACCTCAGCTTTGGAACATCTTCTCACTCCTTTATGGATGAAACACGCTGGTGGAATTACTCGCCCCTTAAATTCTACATTGATGCTGTTGCGAGTAAAGGTGATGCAATAATAGGTTCTGAGAAAGTAACAAGGGAGGAAGCACTCGAGGAATATGTAATGTTATTTTTGCGTAGTGACGGTTTGGATGTGAAAAAAATTGAGAAGGAATTCCCCGATTTTCAATTTAATAAGATGATTGAATATTTACGAGATTGCACAAGTGAGGGACTTGCTGAATTTGGAAACGGGAAGATTGTTTTAACGCCCAAAGGGTACGCAGTTGCTGATAGTATTATTGAAGATGCACTTTTGTTGGTAAATAACAATATGGATTAGTTTTTTAAATCAACCAAATCTTTTTTAGTTGCTCGTGCAACTATCAGTTCAATAATGCCCACAAGTAATGCGGCAATAATAAAAACTCTCCACAACTCTGTTCCAAAACGTTTTCCTGAAACATATTCCACAATTCGTTCATCACCATTGACCACTGTTCCCGAAAACCCAAAACTGTTTTGAAAAACAGCAAGTGAATCTTTGCTTAGCTGAGAATAGCGCTTTTCGCTGAGGGGTGTATTAACACCAAAAATTTGTTTAACAACTCCGGTTTCTTCCACAGAATAAAAACCCTGCTCGTTGATATTCATTGCGCGAAATCCTGAGTTTGCATAGTTGTTAAGAGTGATTGTCTCAAAATCAAACGATGGCCTAATTAATTTTACCGTGCCGGAGGAGAATAATTGGGCATCAATAATAACTCCCTCGGTACTAATATCATAGTGCGTGTTTTCTGAACCCATCGAGGCGTAAAGAGCTGTAGTATAGAGCAAGGGTGCAAAATAGTTTTTAAAGACAAGATCACCTGATTCAATTGCAGCAGCTGAAGAGAACACAAAAACTTTGCCTTGGCCGGAACTGTATTCCATAAACATCGGAGAGCCGTCGGCAAAAACTAAAATCGGTTTACCCATTCCTCCAGAATTAAGTTTAATAGCGTTGTTGATTGAAGCGGTTCCTATTGATTTTTTTTGAGAGGGTAAAGCAGAACCTGAATAGAGAGCCTCAACTATTGCGTGTTTTGCATCAACGATTCCCAACGTAGACTCTTGACCAGCGGCAGGGCTGAAAATACCGGTGGATTGTGGCAAACCTAAAGCTGCCAACAGATAGTTGATGTCGGGTTGCAATGTGTTAGCCGCAGGGAAAACGATTAATCCTTTTCCTGCCTCAACATAAGAACGAAGACCGGTAAGATTACTTCCTTGTTTTACTCCTGTAATTATCACAGCCGAGTAATCTTTTAGTAGGGGTTCGGAAGCCTGGGAAAGCGGTCTGGTAGTAATTGTCAGATTTGTGGATTGTGAGGCTGCACGTAAAGCAAGTTCAACAAACTTCGCATCACCCGGGCTGTTTTCAAGAATCAAAAACGACTGCTTTGCAGGAACCGTGAGAGTGGCAAAGGCGGAGTTGTCAAACTTAATTACATCATCTTCAAGTGCAACAGCCACTTGTATGATTCCTGATTCACGGAGTGTTGCAACCAAACTTTCATTAGTACTTTCTCCGGCAGGAACATTAATACCTTTTTGTGCCAAACGCTTACCGTTCACCAATAGTGAAAGCACGTTAGAGCCGGCAACTTCCGATTCGTTAGTTAATTTTACTGAAACTGCAATTTCACCACCAACACGAAAAATGCGAGTATCAAAGTAAAGTGTATCTATTGCAATATTCCCGCTAACAGTAGGAGAATAGACAATGGGGAAAAAAGAAGTTCTGGTGGAGTTTTCAGCAATCTCACCACTATTAACAATTGAACCCCAGCTTTGTTGGAAATCAGAAAAATAAATGATATCCTTTTTGTAATTGCTCGAGGATTTAAGAAGCGAAAAAGCTTGCCCTGTTAATTCAGAATGCGATTTGGGATTAGAAGCAATTGTTGCGTTATCAATCAGGGAGTGCAATTCGTAGCTATTCGATGTAAAAGACGGAGAATAATTTTCATAGCCCGAGGAGAAAATAATGGCAGCTTCATCGCCCTGCTCGATTGCGTTAAGGATAAGTTTGGCATCGGATTTAATTCTATTAAAAACAGAACCTTTACCTGTGCCCGCCTCAGTGCTGGGGCTGTTATCTATTATCAGAACTACTGATGACTTTACACTTGAACCGAGACCGCTAATCGTTACCGTATCCAACGTTGGTCGAGAGAAAGCGAGTACCAAAAATAAAACAAGTAAAACCCGAAGCATTAAAAGCAGCAACTGTTTAATTTTTATACGTCTTACTTTGTTCTTCTGTAATTCTTTTAAGAAGTACAAGGTGCTAAACTCAATACGTTTGAGTTTACGAACATTGAGTAAATGTATAAGAATAGGTATGGAAGCTGCGAGCAATCCGAAGAGAAAAAGCGGATTTAGAAATGTCATTTTATTCCGTTAGTTAAACAACGCTGCAAACAATTTACAAAATGTTCAGGCGTTGTAGTAAATCCTGTTTGTAAGAACCACCTATGGGAATAATGTGCTTACCAATAACCAAGTTACTCTCGGTTATATCCATAATTTTATCCGCGCGAACTATAAATGAACGATGAACACGTATAAAATCAGAAGGGGGTAACTTTGAAACAATGTTTTTCATGGTAGAATACACAGTATGTTTGGCTGTATTGGTAGTTAATACAACATAATCACCCATTGCTTCAACATAAAGTAAGTCGCTAACATCAATTTTTAGAAGTCGCGAATCAACTTTTACAAAAAGTGTATTGCCTGCTAAAGATGTTTCACTTTGCACATTTGAAGTAATGTTAGTTGCTTTGTTAACTGCTTTTAAGAAACGTGGATAAGCCACGGGTTTAAGAAGGTAATCTACAACATCGTACTCGAAGGCACTGAGGGCATAATCTTCTTTACCTGTAACCAAAATTACTTGCGGTTTTATTGTTAAGGTTTTAAGAAATTCAAGCCCGGTCATATCAGGCATTTCAACATCCAAAAAGAGAATGTCGATCTTTTTTTCTTTTAGAACTCTTGAAGCCTCAATAGCCCCTGCACACGACCCTTCTAATTCCAGAAAGTCGGTCAGTTTGATATGTTGCTCGAGAATAGAACGAGAAAGGTCCTCATCATCCACGATTAGGCAACTGAATTTGCTCATGGTTTTTCCTATGAGTTTGGTTTTAGGATTTTAGTAACAAACTTTGCTAAAATAGACAAAAATAGAGAAACAACATCAATAGTAATTAAAAATTAATAAAAAGTAAAGAATCATTTATATTTTCTATTTTACAATCTTGGATT
>CALKUG010000423.1 GCA_937996765.1 uncultured Ignavibacteria bacterium | reverse complement strand
AACCACTGCCACTGTGTTTCACCCAGTACATCAGCGGTTTCACCGGGTGCATCCATATTGAATCTCACATCGAGCATTATCACTTGTAAAACCCGACCGTTGGAATTGAAGATTTGTGAATAATAGACACCTTCTTGCTCATCAGGGACTACTTTTTCAAGATTCCAAAATCTTCTAAAGATTTTCTTGCTTTCGTATTTCAGAGGGTAGTATTTATTCGCATCGTTATCTCCGTAATCATGGTCATCCCAAGTGGCCATTACAAATGTTTTACTGCTCAACTCCTTGAAATACGGCTTGTTATTCAATTTCTCATAACAATCCGATATAAAAGAGGGATCTGTTTTAGTATCGGCATAAACGTTATCACCAATCCAAAGTGCAATGTCGGGGTTGAGGTTGTAATACGTTTGCAATGCAGGACTTGGGACATCCTGCTTGTGGCAACCTAACACAGCAATACGTGAAACAGGTTTATAAACTGTATCAGTTTGGGCAAACCCCAAAAAGGATGTGAGAGCAAGAAACAATAGGATGCGAATTTTCACAATTAATTCCTAAATGTTAAAATCTGACTCAATAAGAGCAGGTAATTCTTTAACCGAAGGAATAACATGAGTATGACGGTACTTACCCCACTCTGCAATGGAAAGCATACCGGTTAAAACACCAATGATACCGGAGCAACCTGCATTGTACCCTTCGAGCATATCTGCTGGGGTATCACCAATTTTGATAACACTGTGCACCGATTGAATATTGAGCTCGCGCATTGCATGGAAAATCATAAACGGTGCAGGTCTTCCCATATTGTGGGGAGTGTGCTCAACATCAACAGCAATATCAATTAATCCACTTTTCACCCACCCGAGTCCTTGCATAATGGCATCAGTAACATCTCTATGGAAACCCGTGTTGGTTGCAACTTTAATGCCTTTGCTATGCAACCACTCAAACGTTTCAACAGCACCAGGCATGGGGGTAAGATCTTGTCTGTAAAAATCAAGCATAATCTCAGTGTAGCGATGGAAAATTTCTGTTGCTTTAGCTTCTGTTGAGGAGTCGCGTACCTGCTCGAACTTTTCAAAGGGAATATTCTGTCCGGCATTTTTAGCAATGAGATACTGGTACAAGTGTATTTTGTTTGTACCAACTAATTTTAAGAACTCATCTCTTTCGGTTTCTATTCCAAACTCA
This sequence comes from uncultured Ignavibacteria bacterium, assembly GCA_937996765.1. GTDB lineage: Bacteria > Bacteroidota > Ignavibacteria > Ignavibacteriales > Ignavibacteriaceae > CALKUG01. Next base: position 1,075 of record CALKUG010000423.1, on the reverse strand, counting down.
ACAGCAGCTTTGTACAAAGAATCTGCAACGGCAGTATCATCTTTTATGGTGGTACCTGATAAATCGAAAACTGCCAGTTTAATTTTTTCCATGTTCTATTTCTTTCTTTACTTTGAATGCACGTTGCTTATTGAGGAAGTAGGAAAATGTTACAAGTCCAAGTATAAGTGTTACAAAGCCCGTTGTGTAGGTAACTGTTTTGAAAACTTCGAGCCAGTTTAGCTCGGGAGCAATAAAACTTTTTGCAAATAAAACTATTGAACTTGCAAGGTATCCAAATGCATCTACTATATACATTAAGAAACCTATGTTACTTTTTATTTTAAAGACTGCTATCCAACGCTCAAATAAAAATGTATGGTAGGCAATATATGCAAGGTACATTCCAAAGCCACTCATAATCATCCAAAGTATAGGACTGATAAACCCCATTTGCCAGAAAAATGTTGTAGCTAATAAAGTTACACCACCAAATATCATCATACCGATGTTTACGTTAAATGCCTTGATATTATCTTTAATCGTAATCATCAAACCAATGATAATCATAACTCCAATCGCAATAGGAATTTCGGAAGTTGCAAGGATATCTGCTCTATCCTTTAATCCCAATGCTTCCCATATTTCAACTGCGAAGTTATCACGTATATCTCTAAATACGGTGAGGAATACATAGATTACGGCAGTGAGAATAATACCTACGGAAAACTTTTTGAAAAAAGCCATACGCATTGCACCATCCATTGGCACACGCTCAGTTCTGTTTGCTCTATCTTCATCATTGGGGGGTGGTAGTTTGCTTAACAGATACACTCCAAGTAAGAGCGTAGGAATAAAAATCAACCCTGCAAAAAACGGCATCCAAAATTCTGAAATTCCAAAATCGAGGACAAGACTTCTTCCCACGGCTTTTACCACACCTGAAGAAACAATAAAACTGGTGCTTAAGCCGGCACCCAATAATTCGGTAAGAGTCCTCCCTTCAAGAAAGCTATACACAACTCCCCATATCATACCCAAAGGAATACCATTCACAAATAACCATAAAAGATTATAAGGTGCATGCGTAATACCA
>CALKUG010000422.1 GCA_937996765.1 uncultured Ignavibacteria bacterium | reverse complement strand
AGTAACCAAATTCAGAACCTTGGATTTAGATACTCTTGGGCTATGATTGGTAAAAAAGGTCTTGCTCCGGGTGCAGCACTCGAGATGCTTAAAGCCCCTTATGACGGGGTTGTTCAATTAGACTCTGTGATTTATGAAACAGTGAAAAGTGGGGCAATTGAATTTCCCGCGATTGGTCCTTCGTTTTCTTGGAAAGACCTTAATCTTGATTATTCAATTGGCGGAAATGCAGGTTTGAGGTTAGATGTTTTTGGAAGCTTAGAAAAAACTTCTTACGACTCGTTGATGTCAATTAATGTAAATGCTAATACCTATGATTTTTCAGCAATTGATGCTTCTAAGTATCCATACTTAAAACTAAAGGCAACTCTCAACCGAAATAACTCTGTTGATTCTGTTCTTCTTAAATCAGTTTCTGTTTCCACAACTCCGTTCCCTGAACTTGTGCTGAATAATCGGTCTATATCGCTAACGAAGAAAACGTTGGTATCTATTGATGAAGGGAAGCCGGCATCTGTTGCAAATGATACTGTGAGAGTTGGCGAGGAGATTGTGTTTAAATACACCGTTTCAAATGCCGGATTAGAACCCGCTTCAAATGTTAAAGTAAGAGTTAATAAAATTATTGAACCAGATACAAGAGAGGTTTTGGATGAGCGTTCAATAAGAACACTCAATCCATTAGAAAAGAAATACTATACCTATTACTACAACACTACTCCTGATATGGGTAGGGTTATATCGTTTGAGGTTGTTGTTGATGCTGACAGCACTGTTAGAGAGCTTTATGAAGATAATAACACCTTTGTTGTGCCTTTGTTTGTAAAGAAAGATACAACACAACCGGTTATCAATGTTAGTATTGATGGCAGGGATATTCTCCCTGAAGAAATTGTGCCTTCAAATCCTTTAATTAGGGTTGAAATGGCCGATGAAACTTTAGTGCCAATTCAAGATTCTTCGTCTATTGCGGTTTACCTTAACGGGAAAAAAATCAGTTCTGCGGATGGTTTAAAACTGGTTTATAATGCTTCAAATCCCAAAGTGATCGCTGAATATCAGCCTATCTTGCCAGATGGTGATTACGAACTAAAAATTGTTGGTAAAAATGCCATTGGTACTTTAGCTGACACCACCGGACAAACTCGCACATTTAAGGTAATGAATGAGCCGAAGGTTTTGGAGGTTTACAACTATCCTAACCCGATGCAAGAGAATACGTCATTCACGTTTAAGTTAACCCAGGTTCCTGACGAATTTGTTATTCGTATTTATACTATAGCCGGAAGGTTAATAAAAGAAATTCCTCTCTCACCTTCGCAACTAAAGGTTGATTTTAATTCTATTCCTTGGGATGGTCGCGATCAGGATGGTGATGAGATTGCTAACGGAACTTATCTTTACACCATCCAAATGGTGAAAGGTGATAAAAGAGAGCTGATAACCAATAAGATTGCAGTAGTTCGCTGATAATGCCTGCGAAAACGATACTTCATTTGAATAATCAGTTTGCTTTAGCAAACGGATTATCAAGAACTATACAATTAGTAACCTCCGAACTCGATGGAAAATACAGATTTCTACTTTATGCTGATGATGTAGAATCGGCTGCATGGTGTTTTGGTCAAAAGAATCTTTTGAGTTTCGCTTTTATCAACAAGAAGTGGAGAAATATTCTTTCGCCTTTGTTGTTGTTTTACTTGTTGAGAATAGTTGTAATCTATAAAGTTCAGATAATTCATTCTCACCATAGGTATTACGATTTATTGGCCGGACTGATTTCTTTAATAACGGGGGCGAAATTTGTTACCTCAGTTCAGGTTCAGGTAGATGATAATGCCTTCCTAAGTTTTAAGTCCAGAAATATAATTACTTGTAGCAATGCGATCAAAAATCACCTTGTCAATCATTACAAAGTCAATCCTTTAAATGTAACAGTTATCTATAACTTCATTCATCCAATAGTTGTCGAAAAACTTAGTACTCGTGGCATTGATTCTATTTTGCACCAAAAAAGGTTTAGTTTCGCATTTTTTGGAAGATTCGATAACCCTGAGAAGAGTATAGATGTAATTCTAAAAGCTATAACAAAATTAGAGAATCAAAGCATTAGTATTCTTTTCTTGGGCAAGGGGGCAGAAGAGGAATCCATAAAAAAGTTTTCGGAAAGTTCACAGATTGAAATAACTGTTTTAAACTCTCAATCCAATGTATTTGATTACTATCCGATAGTAGATTGTGTGCTCCTCCCTTCTCGTATTGATCCTTTTCCTCTTGTTATGCTTGAGGCAGGATATTTTGGTAAACCTTTTATCGGTGGGAATACAGGAGGAATAGCAGAACTGATCGAACACGGTAAAACAGGATTGCTTGTTGAACCCGGGAATGCTGAAGATCTTGCAAATGCTATGCTTTATGTACTTGAGCATAGGGAGGAAGCGGAGTTGATGGGAAAAGAATTCCAAAAGGTCATCAAATCTCGCTTCTTAGCTGAACACATTATCCCCCAATATGAATCTTACTATAATAATCTTCTAAACAATTAACCCTACTTCAGCAACATCATTTTTCTGCTTTGATAGAATGTTCCGGCGGAAAGTGTGTAAACATAAACTCCGGAAGATAAATCTGTTGCATTAAATTGTAGCTGGTGCTTACCGGCTTCAAAGTAACCGTTAGAGAGTACTTGTATCAACTCACCGGTTGAACTATAAAGATTCAGTGATACGTATTCAGGATTGGGTAATGTAAATGATATCATTGTTTCGGGGTTGAACGGATTGGGATAATTTTGTTCGAGTGTAAAATCTGTTAGACCAATGTAATCAACTTCAACGGTTGGGGAATAACTAAATGATCCATCGTGGTCGAGTTGTTTCAAACGGTAGGAATAAACGCCTTTTGAGCTGAGATTGTCATCTGAGTAAGCATAATT
>CALKUG010000421.1 GCA_937996765.1 uncultured Ignavibacteria bacterium | reverse complement strand
GATAAAACTCAGTGCTGAGTTATTACTGCCATAGGTCCCTTCGTTTACGACAATAATTCCGTTCAGGTTGGAAGTAGGTAGTGCCTTTACAGGATTGTCGTCCTCTGCGCAACCAATAAAAAATAGTGATATCAGAGGTATGAGTAATAGTAATTTTTTCATAAGATTTCCGTAGTTATATGAAATGAAAACATCCTTAGCGGCATAGGATAAGATTGAATTATTGAGTATTCCGCATCTGTTAGGTTATATATTGAAAAACCAATGGTTACATCACGAGAGAAGATTGGATGTGTATAGGCAATAAAAACGTTATATGTTGTGTAGCTCTCGAGTCGGTAATTAGGGTCGTTATCGGAGCTGTAATAAGAACTACTCGCAAATTGCGATGTAATATCAAGTGTAACTCCGTTATACGCTAAACTCAGTGTTTGCTTAAATTGGTGTTTTGGGGTGTAAACAAGTTGCTTACCGTAGCTTGTAGAAGTGGCTGCCGTGAAAGATTTATCCAGCGACTCGCTGTAGGAATATACTGCTGAATAAGTTGCTAACTTGTTTAATAGCGAAAAACCTCCTGTTAGTCCAACTCCGCGACTTTCAACTTTCCCGATGTTGCGCGGTGTTTGTAAAGCAAAACGTGTGGGCATCCAGAGCACTTTGTTTGTAATATCAATTTTGTAATAGGACACTGATAAGAACTCTGACTCAAAAAAATTTGAGTTTAATTCGAGTCCCAAATCAAAGCCCCGATAGAGTTCGCTTTCGAGATTTTTGTGATTGTAGATTACTGAATAGTAACGTTCGTTAAATGTAGGGGCACGCCTTTGGTCGAAAAAATTGGCAGTTAAACTTAATTGCGGAAATGTTGAAAGTGCAGATTTTACTCCGAAGCGAACACTTAAATAATCGGCTTTATCTGCTTCAACGTTTTCATTTAAATGTTCGAGTTTAATACCAACTAATAATTTTGTGTTGCTAAAAACTCCAACAATGTTGTTGATGGTATAAGCTGGGTTAATAAATAGCGAGTGAGTTCTTCTATTAATATTTCTAAGGGTTGAATTATTGGAAATAAAATTCCCGATACTATCTAATTCGGCATAAGTAAATTCATATCCCGAAGAAACAGAGAGATTTCCAATTTTATAATCAATCCCTGTTTCTGCTAAGATATCGTTGAGTTGAGAATCTGAGCGATTTGATTTCATAAGCAGATTACCGAACGGGTCGTTTATAATAAAACGTTGATTACGCATGCTTGAATTTAGCTTTAAAGTGAGCACATCACTTACATTTAATTTGGTTGTTGCTAATAGGTGAAAGAGTTTTGTTGACCCTGAGGCGAGCGAGGTTGATGTGTTATTTGTAAGCACATACCCTGGAATCCCTTTGAATCGGTCGGAATAAGAAATTAAAAAGTTATGCTGAAGCTTATCACTTTTATAATCCGCAAAACCTGAAAGTGAAGTTGTTGAATGATGTGCGTTACTCCGCTTATATTCTGTGCCTTCAAAGGAATATCTAAAATCGTTTTCCCCAAACGAACGTTCTGCCACTGCTCCTATTGACCATTCTGTAGAGAGTGGTGTCCTGTAATCACCTGAAAAGGATTGAAACAATCCCGGTGAGAGAATATAGGATAGCGAAGAGCGTGTTGTATCTACCCTTCCCCCTAACGATAAAGAAATCAAGCTCCCTGCGGTTTGGTTTGCTCCGCTTACACCGGATTGCTCCACTATAATATGATCTACACTTCGGCTCGAAAGCGAAGAAAAATCAAACATTCCGGTTCTTAGATCGTTAACCCGTACGCCATTAAAAAGTACAATGGTGGTTTCGCCGGGGAGACCGCGCGAGCTTGCTGTTTTTAGTCCAGCTCCTCCAAGGTCTCTAATATTTAACAAGGATTTTGCACTTAGCAAATCTCCGACAGAGCGAAAGTTATTTTGATCTGCTTCGGTAAGGGTAAAGGATTCTTTTTGCGTTGTGCCGGCGTATAAACCTTCTGTTTGAATGATAGTTTCAGCGGTATTTACCGGCGAAACAACTAAAAACACAGTATCCGGTATATTCTTATAGGTTAAATAAACGGATTCGTAACCAATGCGCGAGAATAAAATTGGTTCATCGGGGGCAATATCATCGGGAAGGTTTATCAGCCCCTTTGAATCGGTTTCTAAATGAAAAGTTGCTTCGGCGAGGGAGTTGTTGTAAC
>CALKUG010000420.1 GCA_937996765.1 uncultured Ignavibacteria bacterium | reverse complement strand
CAAATATTAAATTTTTGGTTCATGATGAAAAATTCGTTACCCGCGATGATGTTGTCTCCGCTTATCAAGAAGCCACACTCTTTATTTTTGCATCAAAGGTAGAAGTTTTCCCTTTAGTGATACTCGAATCAATGGCAGCAGGGTTGCCGTATCTAAGTTTGGATTGTGGTAACGTTAAAGAACTATCCGGTGGTATTGTAACTACTGAGCAAGAGTTTCTTGAAGAATTGAAAATTCTATTATCTGATAAGGAATTACGAGAAAAACTTTCGCAAGACGGTAAAGAGCTATTCCAGAAACGTTATATGCTTGAGAATGTTGTATCCCAATGGGAAAAACTTTACCATTACTTACACTCTCAAAAGGGATTTGCACAACAGGACTCTGATAAAGTTGTTCAGCAGTTAAACGCACAAAATGACAAACGAACATCGGTCATAATTTTTAGCAAAGACCGCTCTCTACAATTAGATGCTACTCTTTCTTCATACTTTTTAAATGTCGAAGATCCTTATAATGGAGAAGTGTTTGTAATATATAAAAGTACCACCTCGCAATACTCCCATCAATACAATCTACTGAAAAGCGAATACGTAAATGTTAACTTTATCGAAGAAAAAGTATTTAGTAATGAGCTCGAAGAAGTATTAACAAGAAACGAGTATGTGCTGTTTGTAGTTGATGATAATATTTTTATTGATTCTTTTTCGCTGGATGAATGTGTTTCTGCTCTTCACGCAAAAAAAGATAGTATTGCGGTTTCCTTGCGACTTGGCCATAACACGTACTACTGTTATCCATTAAACAAAGTAAGTAGAATCCCTCAGTTTGAAACATACTCAAAAAAAATTAAAGTTTTCGATTGGACAAAAGCTGAATACGATTTTGCTTATCCGCTTGAAGTTTCTTCTTCCATTTATCGCAGCAGCTTAATAATTGATTTGTTGTCCGGCGAAAAATATTCTAATCCGAATGTTCTGGAGGGTATTCTTGCCCAAAAAGCAAACCAATATATTACACAATTCCCATATTTGTTCACTTATCAAAACTCGGTTGCGTTCTGCAATCCTGTAAACAAAGTTCAAGATGTGAATAGCAACAGAGCAGGAGATGATGTTTATTACTCCTCAAAAGAGCTTGCTGATATTTTTGATACCGGAAAACGAATAAATACGTTGTTGTATAAGGGGTTAGTCCCCAACGGTTGTCATCATGAGGTAGAGTATTTTTTTGACAAACCAAAAATACAAAGCGAGCAAGGTGGTTCTCCAAAGTTCAGTTTAATAATGGCAAACTACAATACAGCTGCTTATGTGGGATTGGCTATTGAATCGGTATTGAACCAAACATTAGCAGATTGGGAACTGCTAATAATTGATGATGGTAGCACAGACAACTCCTTGGAAGTAATTAAACCGTATTTGACTGATAAAAGAATAAAATTATTACAACACGGTAAAAACAAGGGTTACATTTCAGCCCTTATTACCGGCATTGAAAACATTTCATCTCCCTATTTCGGAACAATCGATAGCGATGATGCGTTAACCCCAAATGCCGTTGCAGTTATGTATAATGCTCATATAAACAATCCTGATGCAGGTTACATTTATTCACAATTCTACTATTGCGGAAGGGAGTTAAAGCCGTATAAAGTTGGTTACTGTGGAACAATCCCTAAAGGCAAAACCAATCTTGAAGTTGATTTAGCAAGCCATTTCAGAACTATAAAACTTGAATATTATAAAAAAACACCGGGTTATCAATTAGATATTCTCCATGCGGAGGATAAGGATATCTCCTACAAAATGGAGGAAGTTTCAAAACTATTGTTTGTTAACATTCCGCTCTATTTTTACAGAGAACTACCTACCTCAGTTTCAAGAATAAAGCCTAACGTTCGAGTTGGACTAAATTCAATGAATCTTGCTAAGTGCAATGCAATAAAACGGAGATCAGAACAGTATTTACAAAAATTTTCGAATCAGGTAGTTGAAAAAGAACTACCAATACACGACCTCAGGATTATTGGATCAGATTACTTTTCTATTATCATCATATTAGATAAAAAATACGAGGATCTCACAGATTTCTTCCGCACACTCATTGGAAGCTTCAAGCGAAGTTATGAAATAATAGTTGTTGATACTGCATTTAACAACGATGTTTTACCGCTGCTATTAGAATTAAAAATTTTATACGTTCGTTTTCCAATTAATGTTAGTCAAGCTGCGGCTTTTAATTATGGGCTCTCAAAAGCAAATGGTCAAATTGTAGTTTCGATTGAGCCAAATGTTCTACTATCATCGGTTGACACTTCCACCCTCTATGAAGTATTTGAATACCATGACCGTCTAATAGTTGTAGAGGCTGATTCAGGAACGTTAATAGTTGTATCACCTAAAAAACTCTTAACAAGTGAGGTTGCTTGGAGCGAGGGTTGGGGTAGAGTAAATCGTGTTTTAAGTAAATGGTTTTGTGAGAATGCCGGAGCTTGGCACTGTATTGGTAATATTGCTTTTACAGGAAAGTATGGATTTAAGGAATTTAATCCCGATGCAGAAAAGCCGATTTCCCAAACAGCCGAACCTTACATAAGCATTTGCGTTGCAAACAGTAATTACGGACATTTTCTTCCGGAGTTGTTTGATTCACTTGTTGCTCAGAGCAATAGCAACTTCGAGGTGATAGTTGTTGATAGCGAGTCAACCGACGATTCACTAAAAGTTATTGAGAGGTATAGAGAAAAGCTTTTTATAAAATTTATAGAAAATGGATTCGGAAACGCACCAAAGGCTTATAACAAAGCATTCTTAGTGGCTAATGGTAAGTACTTGTGTATTGTTTCAGCTGATGATGCTTTAGCGCCAAACGCAATTCAGAAATATTATGATTCGATTGAAAAATATCCAAGTGTTGACATGTTTTATTGCAATATTCGACAAATAGGTACCGAAGTTAGAGACAGCAACCATGAAAATTATTTTGATAAGTATATTGAGTTAATTAGTAAAATTGCCGAACAGCAGCCATTTAGTATTTATGGTGCTGTAGTCAAACGTTCCATGATGTTATTGAGTGGATCATTCACAGAATCAATTTCAAAGCGATTTGATTATGATTTTATAAAGAAATTTGCACTACTGAAACGTTTTAACATCCAACATATACCGGAAATTTTGTATCTCAAGAGAATGCATACTGAATCTCTAACACACTCAAATTATGGCTCTTCAGTAAATGTTGAAGAAAGTTTTATCATTAGGCAAACATTGGCAGCAGTCGGTTTGGAGGAATTATTTCCGCGGCTTGATTGGAGCGGTGATAAAAGTCAGACAGAAGTGATTGCATTGTTACTATTAAGTATGAAGTTCTTTGCACTTGGAGACGAGCAAACTATTCTTCTCTTTATTGAAGAAATGTTAAATAGAGTGACGCAAAAGAATTTAATTTCGATTATTGAAATACTTATCAAAAACAATAGTGATTCCATGTTTCGAAGTGTATTAACAATAATTCAAGAACAAGTTGCCAAAAATTCGGGGAATTAGACTATGAATGATTTTGTTGCGATTTGCATAGTTACGTACAATAGACTTGAATATACAAACAAGTGTATTAAGGCGTTACTTGAACATGCGGAATTCCCCTACCGTCTTATCGTTGTCGATAATGCAAGCACGGATGGTAGCAGAGAGTATTTAATCCAATTGCATAAAAAAGGTGCAATTGATAACCTGGTTTTGCTTGAAGAGAATATTGGGGTTTCAAAAGCTTCAAACTTGGGATGGATGATGTATCCCAATGCAAATTATTTCCTAAAGCTTGATAATGACATGGTGGTTCAATCCTCCTCCTGGTTGCGAGATATGGTAGATGTGTTTACTTCAACCAACGGATTAGGAATGCTGGGGTACAATGTTGAGAGCGATTCTTATCCGTTGGTTAGCTATCAAGGGAGTAACATTCGAATAAAAGAATATGGCAACCTTGGCGGAGCATGTGTGTTGATTCCTAAATCAGTGCGCGACAAAATTGGCTACTGGAATGAGGAGTATGGGTTGTACGGAGAAGAGGATGCTGATTATAGTATCAGGTTGAGGATGGCGGGTTATATTTTTGCTTACATGGAAAATGAAAATGCGTTTTTCCATTTACCCGGAGGAAAAGCAGCTGTAATAAATCCTTCAACTTTTAAAACTGAGCACTCCAGGGAATCAGAGATGGAAACTGTTTATAGAGACTGGAAGGATGAACAAAGGCAGCAAAACGTATTAAGCGGATTGTTCTCGGTAAATTCAATTCTCTATCAAAATAAATTTCGATCGTTTTACTTTAAATCAGCGATACAGACACAATGGGCAAAACAACTTAGAAAAAATCAACCCACAAATAAAACGCCTATACTATCAATTGTGATAATCACCTGGCAAAGATCCGAAATGTTATTTCTTTGTCTCACTGATTTATTTGAAAAGTTATACTACAAAGCAGATTTTGAGATAATAATAGGATTAAACCAGCCAGATCAAGCAACGCTTAATGTAATAAAAGAATTCTATTTTGATGAAATTATAATCTCAGAAAGAAATGAGAGCGTGCA
>CALKUG010000419.1 GCA_937996765.1 uncultured Ignavibacteria bacterium | reverse complement strand
TATCCACAACCTCGCAGCCACCATAGTAACTTTTACCTGTGTATCCTTCAGCATATTTTTTTGTAAGAACTGATCCTTCGGCCTCCATTACCGAAGGGCTCACATAATTCTCGCTAGCTATTAATTCAAGGTTTTCTGTTTGTCTTTTGGTTTCAGCATTGATAACATCCCACATTGCTGAATCTGTATGTTGTAAGCTCATGGTATTCCTATCGAATTTTTAATGTTCTATTTATCCATCTGTAACAGTCGCCGCTAATTTGCACGGTACGCCCTGCTCTATATCCTTTTTGTTCAAGCTCTGATTTCGCAGGCAATTTTGATCGAATTACTTCTATTGCCGATGCGATTTCTTTATTGGTTTTATCCATCTCTAATGCATCAGAAAATATATAATACGCCAACAAATATACAATTTTATCCTCGAAGTTACCACCACAACTATCAGCTGCCTCGCTGTAAAGTTTGGCTTCTTCGTACAGCGCTATCGACCAAGTTTTACCACTTACTTCATAGGATTTCTCGAATTGCATAAGGGCTTGTTTTGGCAATCCCATTTTTTTTAGCATTACTCCATAATCTCTGTAATGCTCTTTCCGCTTTGAATCAAGTTGAATAAGATTTTCAAAAGCGGCTTGGGCTTGTGTAAATTGAGAAAGTACCGTGTAAGTATTGGCTAATGCACTGAGGTAATTTGCATTAGTAGGTGATTTATTAACAAGATACTCTAATGAGCTGAGAATTTGCGAATGCTGATTGTTTCGTATGCCTGAGAGAACAAAATTCCATCGAAGAGTAAAGTCATCGGGATTTGATTCCGTAATAGCCCTATTCACTTCAAATAGGTCGTTATCACTGAGTGGTAGATTAGTGAGTTTGGTTTGCCAAAGTGTATTTTTAGGCTCTCTACGCAAAAGCATTAAATAAATCTGAGCCGCTTTATTCAGGCTTTTTGGATCTTTTTCGCTGAGTGATTCATAGCGAAGTGCAAGACGAGAATATAGACGGGAATTTAACGAAGTATCTAATGCTATAGCCCTTTCGTATTCGCGAATAACATCTTCATCCGATTTATTAAGCCACAAATCTGCAATTGTTGCTTTCCTACTCTGGAAATATTCTGCACGTTCCCCATAATGAAACAAGGCCATATCATATAATCTATCTGCTGCGCGAGCGTAGAATTGTTGCAAACTATCTGAGGCATCAGTTGAGTCGTGTGCATACCAAAGTGCATATTCCAGTTTTGGGTATATCCAACGAGCATACTCACCGGGGTAATTAACAATAAAGGCCATTCCGGGGGGAATGGCCTCTACAAATTTTCTATTTCGGATGAGCTCCGAAAAATCACTATACTCAACAAGGGAACTATCTAATCCTGAAGTATAGTTTTTACTTTTGCCCTCAATAGAAATTAAGCATATGATTAAAAAAAGAACAATTCGAGCTCGGGTCAAGAAATTAACGCTCCGGTCTGAAGAACCAAATTTCTCCCAAGCTTAAACCGAATCCAAAACGTAAAATATCTTCTTTCACCGAGAGCTTACCGGTGTTTCCGCGAGTTACATACTGTAAAGCTAAATCAATAGAGTTACCAGGATTGATGGGAATTGACATACCAATTGAAGCTGAGAGTTCATCGAGCTCTGAATTATTAATCTTGTAAGGAAGTCTCTCAAAACCAATACCTGCACGATAAACCATTGAATTTACTTCACCGGGTGCAACTACTTCTCTGTATTCAAGACCCGCACCAATCTTAAATGCCATAACTCCTGAGGCACTTCCCGTTACATTGTAATTAAACTTGGAAAAATCCTGCATGGTGTAATCAATTGCCAAGTGTGTTCTCTCATTAAATCCAATTGCCACACCTGCAGTTAAACGTGAGGGTAAATCAAATTCAGAGGAGGATGTTCCTGATGTGTCACGGAAAAGATTGTTGCCATATACTTCAAGCACAGTTGAGTTTAGTGTTGTACCAAGTGCGTAACCGGCTGATATTCTTAGTGAATATAAACTGCTGAGTCCTACATAGTCTTTGATATTTGGTGATAACAAGGCAAGATTTAATCTGCTCCCTTTGCTCTCTTCTGTATCTGTATAGTAGGTATTCAAAACATCTTCGGCAACAAACAAAATTTCTTTATTTGTTGTAATTGATCCAAAAATGTACTCAAATGATACACCTAAACTCAAACCAATAGGCAAACGATAAGATGTACCAAAAAATAGGTTATTAAAAGCAAGTGGTTGGCTGTACTGGGCTGTATATACATCAT
>CALKUG010000418.1 GCA_937996765.1 uncultured Ignavibacteria bacterium | reverse complement strand
ACCAAATACTCCGAGATATTCTGTACTACTTTCTGCGCCCCGCCAACACTCGGAAAGTAAAACTCAACTCCGTGTAGAATTGACAGACATTTACCACTATAAGGTTGTTCTAATAAATATTTTTCGAAATCTTCTTTAACCCTTTCAGCGACCATCTCAACTTGGCTTGCTTTGGAAGTTCCAATACTGTTTTTATGAAGTCTGATTTTATGGAGAACCTCCGAAAGATTCCCAACGATGAATCCTTTTTGTATTGCGAGTGAAAAGAAATAGTAATCATCAGCAAGCCTATAAGATTCAGCATAATTCCCCACCTCGTCAAATACTGTCTTTTTGATAAGTGCTGCACTATTTATGAATGAATTTTTGTTGTGAAATGTAGATTGAATCTGATCGTGAGTATGAAATATCTGAGGGTTTCCAAGCATCTCCCCTGCATCATTAAAATATGTAGCGTCACATCCTACAATATCAATGTCCGGATTATTCTCAAGAAACTCAACTAATTTTTCAAGTTTGTTGGGTAAAGAGATGTCATCGCTATCATGATTCATGAGATATTTAACATTTGGGTCAATATTCTCAAGTGCGAGGTTACGCGCAGCCACTTCCCCTTTGTGTTGTTGCTTAAATATTTTTAATAGTTTGAATTGCGAGCGATACCCTTCAATAATTGAAACCGTGTTATCAACTGAGCCATCATCAACAACAACGAGTTCGAAATTTTGAAAAGTTTGAGTTAATAAAGAGTCAAGAGTTTCGGCAACATATTTTTCCCTATTATAAACGGGCATAAAAATGGAAACTACGGGAGAAATATTTTGGTCAGCCTTTTTTTTTTGAGTAGAGTTTAACAAAGCAAGCGATTTTTCTACCCAATAACCCAGCAATCTTTGTTCACTTGCAGAATTATCGATACAGTATAGGGTTAAAACTTTCTTAAGTGCTTGGCCCTCTTGTTCAATTGAAAGGGGTTGCGTTTTAATCGCCTCAATTATGATGTTACGTGTAAGTAACCATTCAGTATGCTCAGTGCGATTAATTCTATAACCAAAATAGGGGAACAAGGTTCGGTATTTCTCTTCATACCAGCCATCTGCATGTATTGCCCAAGATGCCTCATGAGATCCAAAAACATGCCTTAACACAGCTTGTTTTTCAGAAAAGCTTAATGTGTTGCTGTTAAGAAGAATATTACTTTGCTCCAAATCAGGAGTTTCAATTATAAGTCTCCCACCCTTTTTTAACCACTTATTCCAATTACATAACAAAGCAAAAGCGGTAGGTCTGTCAAAATGCTCAAACACATGGTGCAATCTTATTTCTTCAATAGACTCGGATTCAAACTCTAATTCAATAATATTCGCATATAAATCAACACGAGTATTGGTTTGTACACTGTGCTCACTTGGCGGATAATCAATATTTAGATATCCATTCAAATATCTTTCCCCACACCCGAGATGAAGTTTAGAATGGGTCTGTTTGATCCCATTTTTTAAACCGGGTACGAGAT
>CALKUG010000417.1 GCA_937996765.1 uncultured Ignavibacteria bacterium | reverse complement strand
TCTTGAGCTTGAGGTGAATCTTGTGTACCGCCATAGAGGTTCACCACTTTATTACCAACCAAACCCTCTGTTTCAATAAGGGCTTCGGTATTTCGACGAACTAACTTAGCAATGGTCTTTTCCAAAACCATTCTAACCTCAACTCTTCCTGTTGTATCCTGTACAAATTTAATAGATTGAACACTTCCAACAACAATGCCGCTGTATCTTACAGCAGCCCCTTCCCTGAGGCCTTCGATATTGGAAAATAAGGCTCGTACGGTATAGGTTTGAGAGAACAAAGACTCCTTACCGCCTATGGAAAAAACCGCAACGATAAATAGAAGCGTTCCTATAAAAATAAAAATACCTAAACGTATGTATTTCTTTTGATCAAACATTAATCATCTCCATGCTCAATAATTTCGCTACCGAAGAAATTCTTGAGGAATGGATCTTGTGCATTCATCAAATCTTCGATACTTCCTTCAACTGCAATTTTTCCTTTTTTCAGTACAATATTCCTATCAGAAATAATCTGTGCACATATCAAATCATGAGTAACTGACACAGAAGTAGTATGAAGTTGCTGTTGCAAATCTCTAATAAGTTTACTGATTTCTTTGGTTGTTATGGGGTCGAGCCCGGTAGTAGGTTCGTCGTACAAAATTAATTTGGGTTGTGTAATTATGGCACGAGCAAGCCCGATACGCTTACGCATACCACCCGAAAGCTCCGAAGGCATTTTTTCTTTTGAATCAAGTAATGAGACCGAATCCAACGCCCAATCAATCTTCTTAATGATTTCACCTTTTGTGAACTTAGAATTTTTTGAAAGGGTAAACGCAAGATTTTCTTTCACAGACATTGAATCGTAGAGGGCCGCACCTTGAAATAAAAAACTAATGCTTTTACGAAGTACATTAAGTTCCTTAAGAGATAAAGATACAACATCCTTACCATCAATCACTATAGTGCCTTTGTCAGGCTTCATTAGCCCAACCATACATTTTAGCAATACACTTTTACCGGTACCACTTCTTCCAAAAATAACAAGGTTTTCCCCTTCCTCAACATGAAGCGAAATTCCGTCGAGTACCTTTTGATCTCCAAAGGATTTATACAAATCGGTTATAGAGATTAAGCTGGGGGCCATAATAACAACGTAACTTTAACTAAAATCATATCAACAATAATAATCAGTAGCGAAGAAACCACAACAGATGTTGTAGAAGCTTTTCCTACACCCTCGGTTCCTTTATCAGCATAATATCCTTTAAACGAGCCTACTATTCCCACAATAAAACCAAAAAAGAAGTTTTTACCTATACCGGGAATAATATCGCTGAATTTAACAACATCTATCACTTGGTTAATATAGAGTGTCCAAGTAGTGTCCATTACAAGTATGGAACCCAAAAAACCGCCAAGAATGGCTAAAAAGTCCACATAAACAACTAAAATTGGAAGCATAATGGTTGTGGCGATTACTCGAGTTACCACTAAAAAATTAAACGGATCTACCGCCGAAACTTCCATTGCATCAATTTGTTCGGTTACACGCATTGATCCCAGTTCAGCACCTATGCCCGAGCTTACCCTTCCTGCAAAAATAAGAGCAGTAATTACAGGGCCTAATTCCCTAATTATCGAAAGCGAAACCATGTAGGGCAAAAACCCTTCGGCTCCAAATTTCGTCATAATGGGATAACTCTGAAGTGTTAAAACTAATCCTGTTATAAACCCTGCTGTTCCAACAATGGGTAGAGTTTTAACACCTAACTCTTCGAGGTGTTTTTTTACTTCTCTGAGTTCATACGGTGGGAATAAAAATCGCTTAAAAAACCGTGCAACAAAGCTGCCAAGCGCACCTATCTCATTAAAGTAAGAAGCTATTCTTGTTAAATATGTATTTTTTGAACTCAAATCAAATCTATTTAATAATTTTTTGTTTCAGACTATTAACTTAATCAAATTGTTGGAAAATCCCCCGAAGTTAAAAAATGATATACTACCGTTTATCATTTTTTTATTACCACATAAAAGCATCTTTATAAACATCTATACTTGTAAGCTTTTCGGTATAAAGAATTGCAACAACATCAAAACGCACTGCAATATTTTCAGTGCCTGTATAGAGCAAGTAATCGGAGGCAACTTTTTTGATGTGTTTAATTTTAAGTGGGGTTATCATTTCCTCAGGACGCCCAGTGTCGGTTCCTACTTTCGACTTTACTTCAACAAAAACCAGCCACTCTCCATCTTTGGCAATGATATCTACTTCTTTTTTCCCTGAAGAAAAATTTCTTTCTATGATTTGATAACCAAGTTCTTGTAGTTTTTCGGCCGCCAAATCCTCTGACTTGTTGCCTTTGCTCTTATTTAAAGATTTCGAGCTGTTGCTGTTCTGCATAAAGTTTTCTTAGAAACGTTGGACGATGATGCGGTGATGCACCATATTTCACTATTGCCCGGCGATGAGAAGCCGTAGCATATCCCTTATTTTTCTCCCAACCATATTCCGGGAATGCACTATGTATCTCAGTCATTATTCTATCTCTTTCTACCTTTGCCAATATTGATGCGGCAGCTATGGAGAGTGATGTCCCGTCGCCTTTCACTATTGCCTTTTGAAGAATCGAGGAAGAAAACTGTTTATTACCATCCACAAGAACAATATGAGGAGTTGGTGTTAATGACTCTATTGCCAACTTCATTCCATGCAAACTTGCTTTTAGAATATTAAGCTCTTCGATTATATCTACTCCAAGAGTTATAATTGTGTGGCAAACTGCTACACTTTTTATTTCCTTTGCAAGCCGAAGTCGAGTGTTTTCACTGAGTTTTTTTGAATCGTTAATTTCAAAATTATCATAAG
>CALKUG010000416.1 GCA_937996765.1 uncultured Ignavibacteria bacterium | reverse complement strand
GGTTGCAAAACATAAAGACTCACTAAAGGATTTAAATGCCAGAGCCGATAGAAGAAGTGTAGAGAAGTTTGCACTAAAAAAAGAACCCATTCCTTTAATTGTTGAAAGCAATGACGAATCGGAACCCTTCGAGTTTTTAGGATACAAAAAAAGAGAATATTACTCAGATGTTACCGGTTCTACTGTTGTTGCTTATACTTCCGAACCGAAAGAGTACTCTTTGTTATTATATAATAAAGCTGTGGTTACCAAGAGTGTTACGATACCCTATTGTTATGTTGTACCCGCGGAGTTTACTGATGTTATTGCGAGGTTAAATGCACATAGTATAGTTTCACACAAACTAAGCAAGGATATCGAATGTACAGTAAACTATTATCGATATTATGATGCTTCATTTGCTCAACGACCCTATGAAGGAAGATTTTTTGCTGACTACAAAGTAACAGAGATGCAACGGGTGGAAGTATTAAACAAAGGAACTTTGATAATCCCTACTGCTCAGCCGCTTATACGTTTAATTGCTCAGCTTTTTGAGCCTGAGGGAAGAGATTCTTTTTCACACTGGGGATTTTTTAATGCGTTCTTCGAGCGAAAAGAATATGCGGAAGATTTTGTTTTTGAACCAATTGCATGCAAAATGCTCAATGAAAACAAAGAGTTGGAGCAATCTTTTATTCTGCGCTTAAAAGAAGATGAATCGTTTGCAGAGTCACCGGAAGCACGTCTTGATTTCTTTTATCAACGGTCACCGTTTTATGATGAACGCGAAAACATTTGCCCTATTTATAAAATAGTAGATACTGCTTCAATCGAAATAATAAAAGAGCAACGCACTAAAGCAGAGTAACAACTTTTTCAACCTCGGTCAACAATTCATCCGAAGCTACAAGCGAGTGCACTTTTTTTAAATCCTTGTGTAGTATTCTATCTTTGAGAAGCGGTTTACAATGTTTCCGAATGGTTTGGTAAGCAGCCTTGGTTCCTTTGCCGGGTTGTAAGGGTTTAAGAAATTCAAGTGCTTGAGCCCCCACCATCAGTTCAATAGAAAGAACGTTTTCAAGATTGTTAAGAATACGCAAACATTTTTGAGCTGCAATAGATCCCATTGAATTATGGTCCTCTTGATTTGCAGAAGTAGGAATTGAGTCAACACTTGCAGGATGTGCAAGCACCTTGTTTTCCGAAACCAGACTTGCTGCAGTGTATTGTGCAATCATCATACCGGAATTGAGTCCGCCATTACGTGCGAGAAACCGAGGCAATCCGCTTAAAGCACCATTAACCATCCGCTCAACCCTGCGTTCCGAAACGTTAGCAAGCTCTGCTAATGCAATAGCCATAAAATCCATGGCTAAAGCCATCGGTTGCCCGTGAAAATTCCCACCCTCTAAGTGTTCTTTCTCATCAGGGAAAATAAGGGGGTTATCGTTAGCCGAATTTATTTCGATGGAAACCCGTGATAGAACATAATCAATAGCATCCCGTGAGGCACCATGAATTTGAGGCATACACCGGAGAGAATAAGCGTCTTGAACGCGTGGGTCGTTATCCCTGTGTGAATTTCTAATTTCGCTCTCTTCAATAAGTGCTAAAACGTTTGCTGCACACTCTTGTTGCCCGGTATAGTTTCGTAAATCGTGGATTCGTTTATCAAAAGCACGGTCAGTTCCTCGCAGAGCCTCGTGGGAAAGAGCACCGGCAATATCAGCAACTTTTTTTAACCTTATGGCACGGTAGCAAATATATGCAGCGAAAGAAGTCATCATTTGAGTGCCGTTTATCAAGGCCAAGCCTTCTTTTGCACGAAGTTGTAAAGGTTGTAGCGAGTATTTTTTTAATAGTTTGCTTGCCGGAATGTGGGTTCCGTTTTTACCGAGTATTTCTCCCATTCCAATTAAAGGGAGTACTAAATGAGCCAACTGGACTAAGTCGCCTGAAGAACCTACCGACCCCTGGCTTGGTACAAATGGGATGATGTTATTATTAATAAAAAACAGCAATCGTTCAACTGTTTCTAATCGGATGCCCGAGTGCCCTTTTGCCAAGGCGTTCACCCGGAGTACCATCATAGTTTTAACTATATGACCCGGTAAGGGCTCTCCGCATCCAACGGCATGGCTCATAATTAAATTATGTTGCAGTTGGCTACTATCGGTATTAGAAATTTTAACATTGCTAAATTCGCCAAACCCTGTAGTTACACCGTAAACAACCGCATCTTCTTTAATCCATTGCTCAACCAACTCACGCAAGCGTTTCATTGTTTTGCGTGCAGAGGGTTCAAGTTTAACCGCAGTGTTATCAAAAACAATTGAGTGAATACTATCGATAGTGAGCGAGTTACCGTTTAAAAAAATGGTTTGCTTCTTCATTATATTTGTGCCAAAATTTTGTCTATGTTCTTTTTATTTCCCTTACATTCAATAAATACCACATCATCTTCATAGTTTATGGATGTTACTTCAGTAAGGTGGTGGATAGATGCAATTAATTTTGATTGACTTGCTTTTAGAGTAAGAGAGGTAGAAACAAAAGTCTCTTCAATTAGTTTTTTATGCAGAGAAAAAAATGCATCGAGATTTATACCGCGTGCAGCAGAAATTACAACAGCATTTTCGTATTTATTCATTACGTATTCAATTCTCTCTTTATCTTCAAGTGCATCAACCTTGTTAAAGAGTTTAATTTGTGTTTTATCTTCACAGCCAAGTTCCTTAAGTGTATCCTCCACAACGCGAATTTGTTCTTCGTAAAAAGGGTGTGTAATATCGATGATATGAAGTATAAAGTCTGATTCGCGTACTTCGTTTAAAGTACTTTTAAATGAAGCTACTAAATGAGTAGGTAGTTTGCGAATAAAACCAACTGTATCGCTGAGTAAGATTTTTAAGTTTTTATCTAAGTTAAACCCGCGCGTGGTTGAATCAAGTGTAGCAAATAATTTATCCTCAGCTAAAACCGATTCTTGGGTTAAGAGGTTAAACAACGTTGATTTACCAACGTTTGTATAACCTACTAATGCTGAGCGCAAAAGACCCTCTCTGCCTGAGGTTTGTAGAACACGCACTTCCTCAATTTTATCCAGTTTTTTCTTTAACATAGTGATGCGGTCGCGGACAAGTCTTCTGTCAGTTTCAATTTGTGTTTCACCGGGACCCTTAGTACCTATTCCACCGTATTGTTTGGAGAGGTGAGTCCATGCCCTTGTTAATCGTGGGAGCATATACTCAAGTTGAGCAAGTTCAACCTGCGTTTTCGCTTCTTTTGAACGGGCGCGCGAAGCAAAAATATCGAGTATTAATCCGCTTCTATCCACTACCTTGCATTTGAACATCAGTTCGAGGTTGCGAACTTGTACAGGGCCTAAATCATCATCAAAAATAACAAGGTCAGCTTTATTCTCTTCAACCAATGTGGCAACCTCTTCGGCCTTACCTTTACCGATAAAATAAGCTTTATCAAGGTTTTGTCTATCTTGAATAATCGTGAAAAGTACATCGGCTCCAGCAGTATCAGCAAGTTCTGCTAATTCTTCTGAATGTTCCTCAACTATTTCGCGCTTTTGATTCTTAAATCTTACAGCCACTAAAATCGCACGTTCCCTAACATTGCGCTCAATATCTATCATTCTACGCGAGGGTTTTTCGGTTATCTCTAATTCTTGTTCGTCGTCTATATCAAAATCTTCGTTGTTCAAATTTTTCTCGTTTATTTATAGTTGTGTAGCACGTTTTGTGCAAGTGTAATAACTTCTTGTTTTAATTCATCAGGGGCAATTACAACTGCACCTTTGCCTAAACCAAGTAACCATGAGGCTACTTCGTGCAAAGAGTTAACGGTTGCAGTAAACACCGAGGAACCATCTTCATTAATAGTAAATAGTTGGTTCTCAATTAATTGTTGGTGGCGTAATTTTTCCGTCCATTCTTCGGAAAGATTGATAACAATATTGTAACGCTTAGTGCCGGTCCAAGATGCCCATGAATTATCAAACAGGCTTTTAAGTGTTTGAGGTGCGGGTTTTTCAAAAGACTCAGTAAGCAGCTCAATATCTCTAATTTTATCGAGGCGAAATTGCTTGAATTGATTCCGCTCCTTAGTCATTATTCGCCAAGCATGGTCGCGCTGAAACAGAGCTACCGGTTGTAAAGTGCGGCTGAGTGATCGTGCATCCGAATCGTTGTCTTTAACATAGCGGATAGTAACTTTTAGCCCTTGCTCAATAGCGATATGTAAAAGTGCCATAAGGTAGTAGGCAAAACTGTTGTGTTTAGAAACCAAGAGCGAAGTTGCCTTGTCAGAATTTTCCTGTGAATTACTTACGCCTATAAGGTTGTTGATGTATCGAATAAGCTGCTCGTCGTTAAGTGTTTTCTCAAGATGCAATCCCGATGTTTTAT
>CALKUG010000415.1 GCA_937996765.1 uncultured Ignavibacteria bacterium | reverse complement strand
TCAAACGCCCTCATGGTTTCACGATTGCGTTTCCGCCACTCTGCAAATGTTGATGTTAACATTTCGCTGAAATCTTTAAAGTTGTCACTTTCGAAAATGGTCTGTTTAATTTCTGAGCTCACAACTTTTATATCGTAGTATCCGACACGAGCGTTTTTTGAAAACAGTTTGTTTTTGAGTTTGGGCATTACACTCCAATAATCAGAAAAACTTTCAACATCCTGTGCGGGAATGCCGCCGAGTATGTGTCCTGCTATATCTTGGTGGTCTTCGCTATCGGCATTATCAATATAGCGTGGGATATTGAGGTTGTAATCGTTTTTGGCATCTTTTATTTCGTCGAAAGAAACCATACGCGAAAAACGGGGAATACCTAACTGTTTTGTAAAGGCATCCACAATTTTGTGAATATCTTGCTCGCGAAGTTGGTTTTTATTTCCTGCTTTTATAAACCCTTTTGAAGCATCAACAAAAAAGATTCCTTTACGTGCTTGTGAGTTTTCTTTATCGAGCACGATGATACAAGCTGGAATGCCTGTTCCGTAAAACAGATTGGCGGGGAGTCCTATAATCCCCTTAATAATCCCCGAGTTTACCAAATTTTTACGTATCACTGCCTCAGCGTTTCCGCGGAACAGTACGCCATGGGGTAAAATACACGCTGCTTTACCTGTGCTTTTCATCGAACGAATGATGTGTAACAAATAGGCATAATCACCTTGCTTTGCGGGGGGTTCGCCGAAGGAAAACCTTTGGTAGGGGTCGTTATTTGCTGAAATACCCGTGCTCCATTTTTTATCGGAGAACGGGGGATTGGCAACTACATAGTCGTATGTTTTAAGATTGTTACCCTCTAAAAACTTAGGAGAAGCTAGTGTATTACCCGTTGCAATGGATGCAGTGGGGAAATCATGGAGTATCATGTTCATACGTGCAAGACCCGCAGTAGTAACGTCGAGTTCTTGTCCCTCCAAGGTAATTTGTTTGCCTGTTTCAGCCGCAACTTTGAGCAACAGTGACCCCGAACCGCATGTGGGGTCGTATGCTATTGTAGAATGAGTTGTGTTGTGGGGTGCAATTCCGATAACTTTGGCAAGCACACGGCTTATTTCGGAGGGGGTGTAAAACTGGCCTTTGCTTTTACCGCTTTCGCTCGCAAAGTGGCGCATAAGGTATTCATAAGCATCACCCAACAAATCATCTTGTTCCGCTCTGTTTTTGGAAAAATCGAGTTCGGGTTTTTCAAAAATTGCAATAAGATTTGTTATGCGGTCAATCAACGACTGACCTTCGCCCAATTTATTGGGGTCGTTAAAATCTGGGAAATCACTGCGAGCAAGAAGGCTTTTATTATTATCTATAAGCGGTTGAATGATTTGCTTGTTAATTTTGTCGCCAATTTCGCTATTGCCTTTTAACAAAATCATATCAGCGAAGGATGCGCCTTTGGGAATGATGATGGGAGCTTCAAACCCTGCATAGTTTGCATATTTATCAGATACATACTTAATAAAGAGCATAAAGAGCACGTA
>CALKUG010000414.1 GCA_937996765.1 uncultured Ignavibacteria bacterium | reverse complement strand
TTGGTTCTTTTTTTAGAGCAAACTTCTCTACACTTCTTCTATCGGCTCTGGTATTTAAATCCTTTAGTGAGTCTTTATGCTTTGCCACCAAATCGAGAACGGCAATATTAAACTGTTTTGTAGATTCCACGCGTTTTACAAACGGCTTAAGTGCGTGAGCTTCTACCAAAATTGCTATTCTATTTATGGCAGCAAAATATCCTGTTGAATAACGGGGAAGTGAGGGCTCCATTAGAACTCCGTCATAAATAGACTCGTATTTGGGTTCTATATATGGGCCAACCTTCAAACCCTTGCTTTCAAGCCTATGTACCAACTCGGGGGTAAGAACATTCATATTAAAGTATGCAAGTGCCATATCAATGTTTTGGTGAATCTCAAGTCCGTAAGAAATATCGTATTGGTAATCGGCTCCATTTGTAGTATGATTATCAATAATAAAATCGGGGTTCCACGAGTGTATAAATTTCAAATACGCGCGCATTTCAGGGGCATCTGCTTTAGCATAATCACGATTCATATTCAGATTATGAGCATTTGTTCTCCAACCTTGCACAGTTGGGCCATTTTGGTTAACCCGATTATACTCCGAAGCCCTATTGTGTCCGTCGATATTAAGAACCGGAATGAGAATCAATACTTGAGAATCCAGCCATTCTTTGTGTAATTTTTCAACAACAATCTCTCGAGCAAGAATCATCCAAGCATCTTTACCTTCAATTTCCCCGGGATGAATGCCATTTTGAATAACAACTACCCTTCTTCCCGCTCTTCGAGCGGCTTTGGGAGTAAAACACCTATTTTTAGCTATAACAACTGCGTATTGCTTTTCACCACGTGGAGTTATCCCAAATTGCACCAACTTTACACAACCCGATTTTTTCTCCAACTCACTAAAGTATTCTATTGTTTGTGTATAAGAGGGGGATGCCGAACCACCGGAATTTTCGAAGAATGTTTGCCATTTTGTATTCTCTAACACAAGTATTCCTTATCGTTTTACAATCTAACTCATTGATTACACAAAAGTCAGAAGAGAACTCATTAAAATCTTAAAACTAAAAATAGTGTATTCGTAGGTTGAAATCTTTAATTAACTCAAAAAAACTTTACGGGTTCACAAGTAAAAATGCTTAATTCTTTCTGTATATTTGTTTCGATTAAGTTGAGGAAATTTGCAATGAATATTATTCGCCTTAGTGGTTTAAATTAGTATGAAGAGTGATAAAAAGATTATAGTCCTTGGTGGAGGGATATCCGGACTTTCAACAGCTTATATGCTCCACAAAAAAGGATACGAAGTAGTTGTTCTCGAAAAAGGTAGTGAAGTAGGCGGGATGATTTCTACTACTACCGAGAAGGATTGTATTGTTGAGAAGGGTGTAACTCACGCTCTCGAACTCACTCCGATAATAGGGGAATTAACAGAGGAATTAAAGCTGAAAGATGATTTGCTTTATGCTTCAGACTTAATGTATAAAAAATATATCTACCTCGATGGTGTAATGCACCCCGTCCCTCTTTCGGCAACCACCTTCTTTAAATCAGAACTCTTTTCTACCAATACTAAATTAAAGGTAATGAACGAACCCTTTACAGGTAAAAGCAAAAACCCGACAAGTGAAAGTATTGCTGATTTTGTGAGACGCCGATTAGGTAAAGAGATTTTTGAAAATGCTTTTGATGCCTTTGTTGCTGAAGCATATTACGGCGACCCCGAAAAATTGAGTGCAAAATATGCCTTTCCAAAGCTTTTCGCTCTTGAGGAAAAATATGGTGGCTTATTGCAGGGAGCAGTAAAAAGTATTAAGAATTTCAAAAAAGCTGCTTCCGAAACTCGGCAATCAGGAAGTGTGTTTACCTTTGCCAAAGGGTTTTCGTCCTTAACCAACGCCATAGCTGGTAAACTTGGTCATCGGGTAATAACCCATGCCGATGTACTTTCTATAACTAAAAATGGCGAAGATTTTGTAGTCTCCTACAACCACGCCGGCCAGGTTAAAACTGTTGAGGGCTCAACAGTGGTTTCTACGGTTCCTGCTTATATTGCCGCTGACCTCGTTGACCCCTACGATCACGAAGCCGCACTCTCCCTAAAGAAAATTGAATATCCTCAAGTAATAACATTATATCTTGGGTTCACCAAAAAATATGTAACCGGTCATACACCCGGTTATGGGTTTACCATACCCCATAAAGCTAAATCAAATATTGTTAACGTTGTTTACATTTCTGATTTGTTCCCTTCGCATTCAACCGAAGAGATTATGCTTTTCTCAGTAACCGCAGGGGGCACACGCAACAAAGAGCTTTTTGAACTTTCGCGCGAAGAAATAATTAAAAAAATTACTTTGGAACTACGTGAGATGTTGCATATAACGGCATCTCCGAGTATTCAATCGTTTAAAATTTGGAATAAGTTTTTACCTCAATATTCTATTGAGTATAAACAACAAGAAGAAGCTTTTTCACGCTTCGAAACAAATAATCCCGGGTTTTTACTCTCCGGAAATTTTAGAAACGGAATAACTCTATCGGATTGTTTGAGCACCGCCCAATCAGTTTCCGATTCTGTTGAACGTTATATAACGTCGTAAACGCAACAAAATTATGAAAATTGTTTTTGCTTCAGCAGAATGTGCGCCTTATGCAAAAACTGGTGGTCTCGGAGATGTTGTCGGTTCTTTACCGAAAGCATTAAGACTGCTTGGCCATGAGGTGAGTATAATAATTCCTAACTATTCGCACATTAATCATGAGCGGTTTCACATACACTATCAACACGAAATTGGCGAAATACCTGTTCGTGTAAATGGCAAAACCCTTGCCATACACGTTCATATGGCACACCTACCCGGCAGCGATATAGAAGTGTATTTTATTGATTATCCGCCCTACTATCACCGTGGAAGCATTTATTCCAATGCTGCTGATGAGGATGAACGCTTTATTTTGCTGAATAAATCCGTTCTTGAACTTATACAACGTATGAAGTGGAACGTAGATATTATACACTGTAACGATTGGCAAACAGGACTTATTCCCCTTTATGTTAAGGATAACTACAGCTGGGATCGCTTGTTCGATAAAACTGCAACAGTTATGACTATTCATAACATAGCGTATCAAGGTAGATTTAGCAAGGACTCACTAAGTAAGGCAGAAATTCGTAGCGATTTGTACTACCCTAATTCTCCCGTTGAGGTTTATGGCGGACAGGTTTGCTTTCTCAAAGCAGGTTTGATTTACTCTGATGCAGTAAATACTGTAAGTCCAACTTATGCAGCCGAAACTATTACATCGCAATACGGCGAGGGGCTGGATGGAGTACTAGCCTATCGCATAAACGATTACTACGGCATTATTAATGGCGTGGATTATACTATTTGGAATCCGGGCTCCGACCCTTATTTGCCTTACCATTACGATCAATTCGCATTGGAACAAAAATATCAGAACAAACTGGAGTTGCTCGCTCGCGTAGGACTTCCGCTGTTGGATAATGCTCCGCTTATTGGAATAGTATCTCGGCTTGTTGACCAAAAAGGTTTTAATATCCTCATCGAGGCAATGCCCGAACTACTGAGGCATAATGCACAGTGGGTTATTTTGGGAAGTGGTGAAAAACGCTACGAAGATTATTTTAGAGAATTAGCATCTATTGCGCCCGAGAAAGTGGCATCGCACATTGGTTACAACGAAGATTTGGCTCATCTTATTGAGGCCGGATCCGATATTTTTATGATGCCTTCGCGATTTGAACCTTGCGGATTAAATCAGATATACAGTCTTAAGTATGGAACAGTACCTATCGTTCGAAAAACAGGCGGTTTGGCTGATACCGTTCAGGATTGGGATGAATTAAAGCATTACGGTAACGAAGATGGTACCGGTTTCAGTTTCCACGACTACTCAGCCACAGCCATAATCAAAACATTTGAACGGGCTATTGGAGCATTCCATAATAAAGAAGTTTGGTATAAAATACAGTGTAACGGAATGCAAAAAGACTACTCATGGGAAGTAAGTGCTATGCAATACGTAGATTTATATAAAAAAGGCTTAAAAAATAGACGCGGGGGTTAGATTAGAAAATCTCTCGGAATCACGTTTTTGTAACTCCGAGAGAAAAACCGAATTAGAAATGAGGTATTAACCTACAATAATTTTTGGGGAGAGACTAATTTTAGATTTAACCGAATTAGAAATGAGGCAGTGTAATTCCGATTTTTGAATTATGCGTTCTGCGCGCTCAATATCTTTTTCATCCTTTACTACAATTTCCGGAAATAATTCGATTTCCGAAATCATAAACTTACCTTCCACTTTTTCGAGTTTTCCTTTTGAATCACACCGATATGAAATGAAATCAAGTTTAGAGTTTTCGGCTATTGCCAAAAATGTAGTCATTAAGCAAACATTTACCGATGCTACAAACAAGTGTTCGGGCGACCAAATATTAGGAACACCCTTTGCAAATTCAGGTGGAGTTGCCACTGTAATTGAATGCATTGTAGGTTCGCTAAGTTCGCCAACACGACCCTCTTTCCACTGAACTGCTGTTTGATAATAATGTACTTCGTCTGACATAATTGTTACCTCGTTATTTATTGTGAAGTACTCGGTGTGCATCCCTCATCTAAATTGAGGTTTTGGAGTAAACGATCAATCGTATTTTCATCTAACTCAACCGAATAATTTTTATACAAATGAATTGTTTTTAAAATTGACGTTCTGTAATTAGAGCATCCTTCACAATCTTCCAGATGTCTTCTGATGGCATTGCACTCGGGGGAGTCGGTATTAAACGAGAGCGATTCGCATAATTGCTTCACTACCTCGTTACACGAACCGTGTCTTTCGGTTGTTTCTTGATTATGATTTAAACTCATCTGTAATACCTTTTTGTCAATTCGTCACGCAGAAAAGCACGCGCTCTGTGAAGACGGGATTTTACGGCTGCCACTGTTAAATTAGTAGCTTTGGCAGTTTCTTCAGTTGAAAGTTCTTCAATATCGCGAAGAATAAAAACTACTCTGTAATCATAAGGTAGTTTTTTAATTGCCTCGTCTAAAGCTGCTTTTAACTCTTGATTTTCAAAATCAGCCGAGGGTATTAAATCAACCCCGGGCAAGGTTGCTTCGTATTCACTTTCTTCGGTGTCAAAATCGGCATATAAATCAGGCCTCTTTTTACGTGCTTCCATCATACAGTTGTTTGTTACTATACGATAAAGCCATGTAGAAAGTTTTGAGTTGCCGTCAAAAGAATCGAACGACTTAAGCATATTCAAGAAGGTTTCCTGAACAGTGTTTTCAGCTCGATCTTTATCTCGGCACACCTTAAAAGCAAAGTTATAAACTGTTGGTGCATATTGCTTTACCAACTTTGTCATAGCAACTTTATCGCCGCTTTTGGCTTGCTCTATTAACTCTTTTTCTTCCATAGTTAGATGTTTTCTTGGGGAAAACGATTCATTCCTCTCTTTTTACAGCTCTAAACTCTTCCACATAAGCCGGCATACTACCGACTTATAAGGGCTCCATTGGTATTGCTCTGCCATTTCCAATACTTGTTTATCGGAGGGAAGCAAAGATAGGGAATAGCTTTTCATTATTCCTTTTTTAACTCCCAAATCACCAACCGCTAAAACATCCGGCTTAGCCAACGAAAACATCAAAAACATATCAACAGTCCAATTTCCAATCCCCTTTACATCAACCAATATCGATCGAATTTGGTTTTCGGGCAATTCGTGAAAACTTTTTAACACAATTGTGTTAGAAACTACTTTTTCGGCGAGATTACGTATAGCTTTTTCTTTGGCAAGCGAAACACCAATTTCTTTGAGTTTACCTTCGGGTAATTCAACAACTTTTTCAGCCTCCGGTTTACCATCAAAAAAGGTAAGAACTCGGTTACCTATTGACCGAGCTACATTGGTTGCAAGTTGTTGAGAAACTATAGTTAACGCCAATTCCGTAAACAAATCGTTATTGGGTTCTACTTCGTTAAGCGTAATTTTTTTTAGCAAGTTGCGAAGTACTTTATCTTTTTTTGCGAGATGTGTGGCTGCGGCTTGTAATTGATTACGATTCATAATTATTTTGTTAATTTAATCTTCCAATTATACTAATTTCTAAACTAAAGGAACTATGTTCTCTTCGTTCTTCAAATCCAAAAAGCTGTTAGCAAATCAGTTTTTCATTGAACACTCGGCATCCGCAGGATTTAAGCCGAATAAAGAGAATTTCATTTCCCTGAAGCAGGGAACTATAGTTTATTCCCCCGGCGATCTTGCCGAGGCGGTTTACCTGCTTATAAATGGAACCGTTATTAAAAGAACACCTCAATCCGGTTTTGATTTGGCAGAGGAGGTTGTAATAACCGAGGATAGTTATTTTGGTAAAGAGGAGGTTTCAGATTCCTCGAATAGAAAATCCTTAGTAATCTGCGATTCTAATTGTATCGTTTATAAATTAATTACTTCCGAATTACTCGAGCATTTTCCTTCTGTGTTTTATGGAGGCGCTCTGTCACCTGAAGCAGAAGTAATCTCAAGTGGTTCACAATCGTTTGAAGAAGAACTTGCTTTGGCAGAAGCTGATTACGAATCGTTCTTAAAAGAAGAGCAATTACAACCCGATGTTTTTTTTCCTCCTCAAACAGACGCTCTTCCGGAACAAAAAAATGATGAGGAACTTGACGATTTACTTTCTTTCTCCACGCCTTCTTTTTTCGAATCGATTTCCGAAAGTAATACCCCAAAAGAACCGATTTTTTCGGAACAGGATTTCACAAAAGAACCTTCGATTGATGATTTTATAAACCAATCTTTCGAGCAACCCACTTCTTCTGTGCAGAGTTTTGAAGAGAGCTCTATACCTCCCTGGGAATTGGAGGATAAGCTCGAAAAGATAACTGATACCAAAGCCGTGGTAGAGGAGTCTCATCCTTTTGATGATTTTTTTATTCCTTCTAACACTGCATCGCCAGCTGAGACAGCGCAACAGGAGTCTCTTCTGGTTTCAGGTTTGTTTTACGAAGATTTGCAACGCCACTTGTCTGATATCATCAACCGAGCATCTTCACTCCAACTTAGGCACCCGTTAAAAGAAGAATACGACGAACTTGAACACATAATTCAAGATTCCGGAAATATGTTGAGTATGCTCGAGTTATTCTATTTTCAAGAGGGGATGGGAAATGAGAGCAATTTAAGAAATGATTTTGGAACTCTTTTTTCCTCGGTTGAGCGCCCACTTCAAAGATATGCACTGAAATTTGATGTTAGGCTTTATAAAAAAATTAATGAAAGCGGAATAGTTGAGCTTTCGCCGGCACATGCGCTGAAATTATTTTTGTTGGCAATTCAAATTTTGATAAATCAAACTGTTAAGTACAAACACCTCTATGTTTCTACTGAAACGCGATTCGATGAGTTAACAGTAACCATAGGAATTCACTCCGATAAAGAGAGTTGGACCGGTAGTTCTGCACATACAACACTCCGACTAACTCCTGCGGTTCGTGGTTTGCTGAAAATGCTGGATGAACTTTGCACGGGGTTAAATTCTCAGCATACTATCCGCGTTACTCATGATACTGTTTCCGCTCTTACTTTTTCGTTTCAGTTGCTGCCCTAAACCGCTACGATGTTAATTATAGCAGGACCCACCGCCATCGGCAAAACAAAAATAGCCGTTTCAGTTGCACACAAAATTTCCGGAGAAATAGTGTCTGCCGATTCACGTCAGGTATATAAAGGGCTTGATATAGGCTCGGGGAAAGACTTGGCAGAGTATTCAATGGTTTCTCCCCCGATACCTTATCATCTTATTGACAATGTAAAGCCCTACGAAGAGTACAATGTGTATCGGTTTCAAGCAGATGCCACCCAGGCAATAAACTCAATTATCTCTCGAGGTGTAACACCCATTCTCTGTGGTGGTACAGGAATGTATCTTTCATCACTGTTACAGGGGTATCGGTTTAAACCCAAAAATGATAGTATTAGTCGCAGAAATGAACTCGAAACCCTTTCGCTTAGCGACTTACAAGAATTGCTTAAACGGTTTGGCAACACCCACCACAACACAACCGATTTTCTTGTAAAAGAACGATTGGTAGAGCGGATTTTAATTGAGGAAAGTGAGGCAACTGAGCGTATAAACCAATTGCAAACAAAACTTACATTTCCGTTTTTACTAACACTTGAACGAGCAGCACTTAAAACGAGAATTAGAAGTAGATTAGAGAGCAGATTAGAGGGCGGACTTATCGAAGAAGTACATCAACTTCTTGATAGCGGTATCCCCGAAAAAAAACTCCTTTTATTTGGCCTTGAGTACAGATATGTAACCATGTTTATAAGAAAAGAGTTATATTTCGATGAAATGTTTCAGAAACTTTTGAGTGGGATTTTTGATTTTGCAAAGAGGCAGGTTACCTGGTTCCGCAAAATGCAAAGAGAGGGAGTTGCATTTGAAACGATAGATTCCTCTGATCCCGACGAAGCAATTTTTCAAATACTTTCAACTTATAACCAACAAAATGAGATAGGAAATAATGGAATCCGGTTATAACTACATAAACAAAAATACCTTTACTAATAACCCCGGCAATCCGGTTAATGTTATTGTGGTTATTCCTTGTTTTAATGAATACAGAGCTGTTAAACGGCTTTTGCAGTCTCTTATGAGGCAAAACAAAGAATTATTACAAAAAACTATGTTTGTATTTGTAATTAACAATACCATGGCCGATAGCGAGACCGTTAGAAATATTAACGCACAGACCGTTGAATTTTTTAAAGAACAGCTGGCTGAATCGTTCCCTTTATGGGTAACAGTTATTGACCAAGCCACAAAGGGAAATATGTTTCCCGATAAAACAGGTGGCGTTGGGCTTGCACGTAAAATAGGTATGGATGAATCGCTAAAGTGGTTCCACAGCCGCGATTTTCGTGCTTTAGTTTCCCTGGATGCCGACTGCCAATTAGGCGACGACTATTTGGAAACCATCCACACTTTTTTCAAAGACAAAAAGAACCAAGCAGCGGTTCTACCCTACGAACATCCTTTGAATGTAGAAGGTGTTATGGCGGATGCTATTGTAAATTACGAGTTGTATCTTCGTTATTATACACTCTCTTTACACTATGCAAATTCACATTATGCTTTTCATACTATCGGTTCAACCATGGCGGTTACACCCGATACGTATAAAAAAAGCGGTGGTATGAACAAACGCAAAGCTGCCGAAGATTTTTACTTTCTCGAAAAAGTTAGAAAAATTGTTCCTATTGCTTCGTTAAAAACCGGTATGGTTTATCCTTCTCCTCGTATTTCACAACGCGTTCCTTTTGGCACAGGTCAAAGGGTAAAACGTTATGTTGAAGGAGAATTTGAAGATGAAAACTTGTTGTACAACCCGAAAAATTTTGATGTTCTCAAACAGTGGAATGCTGTTTTTGCTGAACACCAAACTCAAAGCGGTGAAATGTTGTTGGATAAAGCTCGTCAGATTTCTCCGGAACTTTCGAAGTATTTATTCTATAATTACTTTGTACCAAACTGGAATAATGTTATCAGTAATTCGAAAGATGAGAAGTATTTACTCTCGCAAAGAATTATGTGGATGGATGCTTTTAGAACAATGAAACTTGTTCACTTTCTAAGAGATAATCTTAATCCCAACATATATATGTTCGACGCAATAGATGAATTAATGGCAAAATTTGAATTGCCAAAAATTGAACGTGGAGAGGGTACACCTCCTTACGAAAAACAAGTTGAGTATTTAACCGCATTGCGAAAAGCTCAGATTGATTTATTACAATAATTCTATTGTACTTTAACTTTGGAAGCCACTTTGTTTTCATTAAACAAAGTGGCTTTTTTTTACACCATATTTAGTATCTAACTTTGTATTTTTGTAGTGTTGTTTAACCTCGGGTATCGTTAAGCTTGTTTAACTCTCGCTTCATTATTTTACTCTTTTTTATTCTACAGTTATGTTTTCAAACGGTGTATGCCCAAAAGAAATCTACTGTGGTATTAAATGCGGCTTCCTATGAAGTTGCTTCGTTGTATTTTGACGGAATTCTTCATATAGACGTTAAAGACCTTTCGGACAAAGCAAAATTAAAATATTTCTACAATTTCGAAAGAAATAAAATTGAGATAAAATTCTCAGGTGTAAACCTTGTATTTGCTGCCAACAACCCCTATATCGTAGTTAACGAAAAACCCTCGGGCGAGCGCGTTATCATTCAATTACCCGTTTCGGCAAAACTTTTCAGAAATACTATCTACATCCCCTTTCAATCTTCAAAACCCATTATTGAACAAGCTCTTAAGGGTACTGAAATTTCCCCTGCAAAAACTCCTGAAATCACAAAGCGTGAGCCGGAGACACTTAAGAAGACAGAAGAAAAGCAGAATCAAACTCCAACAACTTCTCCAGAGAAAAATACCGTTGAATCTATTTCGATACAAGAGCTTGCCAATGGCACGTTGATCCATATTACCACCAAAGAACCTATTGAGCGTTACCGCGATACACTCAACAACAATACTGTTGTAATCCGTTTGCGAGGAATACGTGCCGAAGAGAATAAATTTTCGGGAATTATAACTAAGGGTTTGGTAAAAAACGTTAAGGTAACCAACTTACTGCAAGGAACCGAAATAACCATTAGCGCCACTGAAGATTTAGCAGCTTATGAGGTATTCCCCGAAGGAAGTAGTCGAAAAAAGTTGTTAATAACCCTTCACAGCAAAAGCTTTGGTAAAGCAGAAGGCGATAAAGTAAAAAAAGATTACAACTTTGATGTAGTTGTTATTGACCCCGGCCATGGGGGTAAGGATGCAGGAGCAATTGGTATAAATAAAACCAAAGAAAAAGATGTTAACTTAGATATTGCCCTTAAATTAGGGGAGCTGTTAAAAAAGAATTTGCCCGATTTAAAAATTGTCTATACCCGCGACGACGATACTTTTGTTGAGCTTTATAAACGCGGTAAAATTGCTAACGAGAATAAAGGCAAGTTGTTTATTTCGATACATTGTAACAGCACCCCCGATAGAGAAAGTAGGGCCACAGGATTTGAGTTCTATCTTTTACGCCCCGGTAAAACTCAAGATGCTATTTCTATAGCGGAGATAGAAAACAATGTTATAAAGTATGAGGATAACCCCGAAAACTATAAACAGCTTACCGACGAGAATTTTATTTTGGTAAGCATGGCACATTCTGCTTATATGACTTACTCAGAGCAGTTTGGCGGACTACTCGACAAACACTTTCGTAAACAAACCGCTCTCACTTCGCGAGGCGTTAAGCAAGCCGGGTTTTATGTTTTAGTGGGTGCTTCTATGCCCGGTATTTTAATTGAGTCCGGGTTTTTATCTAACAGTAAAGATGCTGAGTATTTGGCCTCCGACAAAGGTCGGCAGGAGATTGCAAAATCAATTTTTGAAGCAATAAAAGATTATAAATCTTTTTACACATCACAGCAGGATTAAAATTATAAAATAGGATACGTATGACAAAAGCGCAGAT
The DNA here is from genome assembly GCA_937996765.1 of uncultured Ignavibacteria bacterium. Classification (GTDB taxonomy): domain Bacteria; phylum Bacteroidota; class Ignavibacteria; order Ignavibacteriales; family Ignavibacteriaceae; genus CALKUG01. The sequence goes on along the minus strand of CALKUG010000414.1, from coordinate 12,814 downwards.
TTGGGTTGCCGGTTTTCTCGGTGCATTTGTTTTGTTGTTTTTATTGCAATCTTTTACAACCGACCCCAACATCGGGTACGGTGCAAGTTACAACCCCCAGGAGTCAACTGGTGATACAATGAACCAAGGTGGCACTATGGATGCACAAGAATTGTCAGGGCTTGACTTGATTAACGATTGGGGTTGTAAAACCTGTCACGGTGGCAATCTTGAAGGTACAACAATGGCTCCTGCTTTAGCAAATCTTTCGTCTTTTTATGATAGAGATAAGCTTATTAATTATCTGCGGAATCCCAATTCCTTTATGGACCAAGACCGATTTAAGAAGTATAAAGAGAAATATCGCGGTATTATTATGCCTTCTTACGGACAGCATTCTGTTAAACAAATTGGAAAAGTTGCCGATTACCTTCTTGAAGGAAAATAATTTCAGTTTAACATAAAAAAAGGTCGCCAAATGGCGACCTTTTTAGTTTTAAACCATGAAATTGAATTTACGCGATGGTAACTTCTTTTTCGAGGTAAACATCTTGTATGAGGTTAAGGAGTTCAACACCTTCGCTCATAGGACGTTGGAAAGCTTTACGGCCTGAAATTAAACCCATACCGCCGGCTCTTTTGTTGATTACAGCTGTTTTAACTGCTTCAGCAAAATCGTTGTCGCCGGAAGCGCCACCGGAATTAATTAAACCAATTTTGCCCATGTAATTATTAATTACCTGGTAACGGGTCAAATCAATTGGATGGTCGGATGAAAGTTCGCTGTAAACTTTTGGATGTGTTTTACCAAATTTTACCGCTAAATATCCACCGTTGTTTTCAGGGAGTTTCTGTTTAATGATATCTGCTTTAATGGTAACGCCAAGGTGATTAGCTTGACCAGTTAAATCTGCCGATACATGATAATCTTTGTCAGCTTTAAAAGCGTTGTTACGGGTGTAGCACCATAAAATGGTTGCCATTCCAAGCTCGTGAGCATAGTCAAAAGCTTCGCTTACTTCTTGAATTTGGCGAGTGCTTTCTTCGGAACCAAAATAAATTGTTGCTCCAATTGCTGCACAGCCCATATCGTAAGCTGATTGAACATTAGCGAACATAATTTGATCGAATTTGTTAGGATAAGTTAACAACTCATTGTGGTTAACTTTAAGAACAAAAGGAATTTTGTGTGCATATTTGCGGGCAACAAGTGCGAGAGCTCCTGAAGTTGAAGCAACTGCGTTACATCCGCCTTCGATTGCTAATTTTACAATGTTTTCAGGATCAAAGTACACCGGGTTAGGGGCAAACGATGCACCAGCCGAATGTTCTATGCCTTGGTCAACTGGAAGAATAGACATAAAACCTGTTCCGGCCAATCTACCTGTGTTGTTAATCCATTCAAGGTTTTTCATAACCCTGATACTTCTATCTGATTGTCCAAATATTTCGCTAACCGAGTTAGGGTTAGGAAGGTATATGCTGTCTTTTGATACTTTTGCTGTATGGTTAAGTAAATAGTCTGCTTCTGAACCTAAATACTCTCTGATTTTCTCTATCATTACCCTCTCCGGATAAAATGTTAATAAAAAAAACTTTTAACACCACAAGTTAACTGTTTATTATCTCCTTTACAACGAGAAATTTTTACTCATCTCTCGATGTCTGGTATCTAATAATAGTACCCGATGCTAAAATAAAAATATACCGGCCCCCATGTTGTGGGGTCGCGCGGGATATCTCGCGTGAATAAAAACGACCTACCAAACGAAAAGTCCGCAGGGCCAATGGGTGTATCGAACGAAACTGTAGTTCCAACACCATGTCTAAAATCTTTTATGCGTATTTGCTCGGGTTCTTCCCAAACCGTACCAATGTCGTAACGGAATGCCAAATAAGTATCGAAAAATATTTGAATTGGCAACTTAGCTCTATACTCAACTGAACCTTGAATTAACTGTCTTCCGCGAAATTCATTTTGGCGCATTCCAAAAAACGAGCTTTGTCCACCTATCGAAAAATGACGTGCTAATGGTAAAGTTTTATCACCAAACCCCATTTTAACACTACCACTAAATGTTTGTTCATCACTTACAGAAACAAAACCCTTATAATCTAACCCAATGAGGGAATACATTTCTGCCCCGCCCGAAGTGGCATAAGCGGTTTCTTGATATCCTTTTATATATACTCCGTTACGAGTAAACGGATAAACGTCTCTTGTATCAATGGCAAAAGAGAAGCGCAACGCAAAATTCGGGAAAGCATAATCGCTAATAACATTGTTTTCGAGATTATACCCTTTATAAAACTCGTAAATTATTTCAGCTCCTAATGTTCCAAATCTGCGAACTTGCGATCCTAACGTAAAAGCTAACCCAGAGTTTTGTTGGCGATATTCACCAGCCTTTTCCCTGTCAAACCTTTTATCCGATGTTGTTGCAACGTCTTTATACATTATAAAATCTTCGAGCGAATAATACGCTTTCAACTTGTAAGTAAGATAGGTATTAAACAATCTGTTTGCCTTGTGTTCAACTGTGGCGGAGTTAATACGAGGACTAAGCATAAATAATGCCCCCAGCTCTGTTCCCCCACCAAAAAGATTGTTATCTCTCAGATCAAAACTTACTTGGGGCGTGTTCTCGTTTTCAATTTTAAATCCAATTCTTAGCAGACTTGAGGGTTTTTCGATTACGTGTACTGATAATATATTTTTCCCTATGCTATCATGCTCTGCGGAAATAATTATACTTTCAAAAAGATTAGCAGCCCTGAGATTAACCAATCCCTCTCTCATCCGTTCGCTGTTATAAACATCACCGATTTTTAACGGAAACTCACGGAGTATTACGGATTCTTTAGTTTTTTCATTTCCGGTAATTACAATTTCTGATATATCGCCTTGTGTAAACGAAAGGTATAACTCACCCGTTTTTTCGTTAAAACGTAATTCCTCTACCGTAGCAAGCGCCATTCCTCTGCGAGAATATTCACCAAGCACTGCAGCCACTCCGTATAAAACTTCAAGCGGGCGGTAGTATTTACCCGTAAGTTCGCTGAGTTTTGCGGTTACAATCGAATCGTTTATAAATTCTATTCCCGAAGTAGTAACAAGGTTTATAACCGAAAGTTTTTTTGCATTAAATTCTATCTCATTTCCCAACTCACTTTTATAAAACTGAATTGCAACGGGGGCGTAGTTATTGTCGTTGCAGTAATAATAAAAATCCACTATTACTTCAGCAATAGAAACGGAGTCTCTCTTTTTATACTCTTGGATTAACGCATCACCTAATTGTTCAGGTGAGCGATTTGAACGAATTTGTACATAACCTGGATTGCTAAGAGAAACATTTTTGAGGAAGAGTGAGTCGCGCTCTTTCATTATAGTATAAATTTCGGGAAGCGTTGAGTTATACCCTTCGTTAACAAGCCAATCGATTTTGGTAAAATCGGAGGAAAGATGTTTTCCAATTTCAGGGGTAATTAAAATATCAGCTTTTTCCTTTTGCAATTTATCGTTTAATCGCATTGGAATAGAAACTACTTGGTCAGCAACCATCCAAGGTACTTCTAAAGCAGTTGAATCGTTTAGAGGGCTTGTAGAGTTTACCGCAACGGTATATTCTGACCCTTCTTCCTGTGCAATAGAAACCGGAATATTGGCAACCAACCCTCCATCTACAAGCAATTTATCATTTAATTGAACCGGAGAAAGCAAAAACGAAACACTGCTACTTGCCCTAAACGCTGCTGCTATTGAACCGGAGGAAAGAACTACGGGTTCTCCCCGTTCTAAATCGGTACATACCGCTCTAAAGCTGTAGAGTAAATCGTCAAACGAATTTTTGACTTTAAATGGCGCACTGAACGAGAGAATGGAAAAATAATTTAATAATTTTTGTCCGTCGTTAATTGAATTAGGCAACACGGCTTTTAATCCGTTGAGCCTAAGTGTTATTACAGCTTTGTCTTCGGTTACTTTTTGATCAACAAACAGCTCGTTACGGTCTGTTTTATTGTCGAGAGAGAGTAAATCGCTCCAATCAGTTTCTCGGGCAATAGAATCCATCTCATCGGGTGTAAAACCTGCCGCATACAGGCCCCCAACAATACTACCCATGCTTGTTCCCACTACTTGGTCAAATTCAATTCCGTATTGGCGTAGAGCCTTAATAACTCCTATTTGAGCCAAACCGCGTGCGCCGCCACCACTTAGTACTAATGCGGATTTAGGATAATGTGTAGGAACTGAGTAGGTTAAACCGAGGGGGAGCGAACGAGTTCGAAATGTATAAGTGAATGAGGTTTCTAACGAATCCTTTGTTTGAGCAAAAATCTCGGGCAAACCACAAAAAATCACCACAAGAATTATGATAATTCTCTTAACCGAACCAAACAATCGTTGTTCGTAAAGTGATTTACCCGAAATTTTCACAGACTTATTTTCTTTTTTTGGCTTTTTGCTGCTCTTCTGCAGCTTTTTGAGCTTTCTCGGAAAGTGATTGTAAAAATCCCTTCTTACGGTCTTTTTCCGGAATTGGTACTAATTCAATGGGCTTTGCATACTTATTCAAATATACCATTTGTGCTATTGAAAGTAGGTTAAACACAAAGTAATACAAGTTTAAACCCGAAGGAAACGTCATAAATAACAAAGTCATCATTGCCGGCATCATATAAACCATTGCTGCCTGTTGTGGGTCTTTTACAGTCATTTTTGATTGGAAGAACTGCGATACACCTACTAACAATGCCAAGCCGCTTATCTGATGGACACCAAACATGGGAATTGTAAACGGTAAGTTAATTAAAACATCAGGACGAGAAAGGTCATTTATATATCCAATAAATGGCTGATGCCTTAATTCTATTGCTGTTTGGAAAAGTCCCCAAAACGCAATAAATATCGGCATTTGTAGCAACATAGGTAGGCATCCGCTTGCCGGATTTATTCCGTACGTTGAATACAATTTCATGGTCTCGCTTTGTTGCCGCTGCATATCATCGGGGAATTTTTCTTTTATTTCCGTGATTTTGGGTTGCAGCATCGTCATTTTGCGCATAGAATTAAGCTGGCCTCCCGAAAGGGGTTGCAACAGTAGTTTAATGATAAGCGCAAATACAATAATTACCAACCCATAATTAGGTATAAAATAGTGTAAAAACGTGAAAATAGGTAAAAATAAGTATTCGGCTATGGGGCGAATTACAAATTTGAGACCAAAAAACGACCCAAAGTCAACAATTTTTTCAAACTCTTTATTATATGCTTTAAGAGTGTCGTATGCCACTGGTCCAACGTAGAGAAGGAATTTTTTATCGCTATGGATCTGATTGTCAAAAGGCATTTTTAACCTGAGTTCATAACCCTTTGTTACCGCCTGCGTTTGGGGATTCTGAGCAGCTTTACCTTCAATAAAGGCACTCTCAATTTCGCCCGGCTTTTCGGGTGCGATAATAGTAGCAAAATATTTATTACGAACGGTTATCCAATCAACCTTCCCTGTAAAATTCTCCTTAACGGGGTCGCTTCCTGCCTTTGCTTGTACTATTACTTGTTCACCACCGTACAAAACGCTTGCATTCGAAAAGTTTGCTTCGTCAACCGAATTTTCTTCAACCAAACGTATTCCGCCGGTCCAAACTAAATCGTAATTACCGCCGCTTATAAAATTATTAAGATTATGTAAGTCGAACGAGTAATCTAAATCGTAATCTTGACCCTTAAGGGTATAGTTGAGCACTATCGATTTAGTAGAATCGATACGGTGCGTATAAGAAAGTTTGAGTGAGTCGTTTCCGGAAATTCTGTAATAGTTTTTTTCTAAGTTTGCAGTAAAAGGTACCTCGCCGGTGATAAACTTTTTACCTTCGCCGGTAAGAAACTCGAGTTGAAAACTTGAGCCACGTGAAAAGCGTAACAGCTGGACAGACGACTGATATACCGATGCGCTATCCGGAAGGTTTTCGTCGTACCAATTTTTATAATTCTTAAGATAAACCTTTTGAAAATTACCCCCGATGTTCGAAAACTCGTAAATTACTTTGTCGGTCTCTAAAGTAATGATTTGTTCGGGAATCTTTGAATAAATCTGTTCCGAGCCGCTTGCAGCTTGAGGCTTTTGCTCAGTTTGATCTTCGGTTGCAACTTTTTGTTGCTCAGTTTTTTGTGCAACTTGAGTTGAATCGGCTTTGGTAGCCGGTTTTTTTGTCTGGTCGGGTGTGGGGGATGTAAAATAAAGCCACGCCATAAAAACCAAACCGATGAGTACAAAACCTATTGTTGACTGTCTATCCATATATTTTTCTGCTTATTTTCTAAACTAACGGATCGTATCCGCCTTTATTCCAGGGATTACATCGAAGAATGCGCCAAACAGATTTTGCTGTGCCTTTAAAGACGCCATATTTCTTATAAGCATCAATAGAATAGTGAGAGCACGTGGGGTAAAACCTGCATGAGGGCGGAAAGAGAGGGGATATAAACTTTTGATACAATTGTATGAGAGCAATTATTAACTTTCTCAATTGACCCTCGCTGCCTTCGCCAACAAATTTGTTACAGAATCATACACATCCTTAAGTTTAGGGTGTGGTAATGAGGTCTGATTAAACCGATGAGGTGAGAAAACAATGAGGACCATTTCATTTTGAGAGCAGGAAGAGAGCAAATTATGTTTTTCTAAGCGATAGCTCTCCCTGAGAAGCCGTTTTATTCGGTTTCTCCACACAGCACTTCCGAGCTTCTTAAAAACTGCAAAAGCTACTTTTACTCCGGATTCTTCTTGGGTGCCGCGATAAACTATCGCTTTGAACTGCTTACTGTCGGCAATGAGCCGCTTACCTTGAGAATAAACTAACGAAAAGTGATTTTTAGAAGTAATCCTTTCCTGTTTGGAAAGAGAATACTCTGGCATTATCAACTATCCTTCGTCGCTTACGGTAAGTTTCTTTCTACCTTTAGCTCTTCTTGCAGCAAGAATTTTACGACCGTTTTTTGTCGCCATTCTTTCTCTGAAACCGTGTTTATTTCTTCTTTTTCTGTTACTTGGTTGAAATGTTCTTTTCACAACACTTGTCCTTTTTAATATAGCTTGCAAAAATAACTTTTATTTACCTTTTTTCCAATTTTTTTTGTCAGAAAACAACATTCACACACAATTTTTACTCTTTTTTAATACAAATATTTTTTATTGAGGGTTTTTAAAATTTAACTTGCAGGTTTTTCCCTTAATTTCTAATTTTGAATAGAATTTAGCTCTTTGAAAAATGTGGATAACTTGTTGAAAACTTTACTCCGTGAAAATGTTTCACGGATTTTTTTTCGGCTTTTGTGGATTATTAACACCTCGTTTTGTTGATTTATTTTTGAAATTCAGCGTAACTTACTAATTATAAACAACTTAACGCTCCTTCCTTAATGTGGATAACTTGTTGAAAAGATTTTAGGATGAGGTGCAACCATCAAAAAAAGCTCCCGTTTTTAAAGAAATCGTAACTTAGGATTTGTGGATAACTTTATGTTTGAACCGGTAACGGATAACAGTATTCAAAACAACAGCTTACACGAAAGATGGACTGACTGCTTGAGAATTCTTAAGAAGCAGTTAAGTGATATGTCGTTTAACACTTGGTTTCTTTCTATAAAGCCGATTGGTTTTTCAGAGAATGTTTTAACGCTTCAGTTAAACTCGCAATTTGCTTGGGAGTGGATAGATGAACACTATCGTTCTTTATTGCACACTTCGGTGAGCGAGTCTTTTGGTAGCGGTGTTCGCATTAGCTACAAGGTAGTAGAAGAGTTACCAAACCCTCCTGCAAACGGCACTAATATTTTTCGTGCTACGCCCCAATCTTCAAACGGCAAAAACAAACAGCCTGAGCCCGAAGTGGAAATACCCAAAATAGATTCCAATCTCGACGGCAAGTATGTTTTTGAAAATTTTATAAAAGGAACCGGTAACGAGCTCCCCAGGGCAGCAGGAATAGCAATAAGTGAAAATCCAGGCGGAACCCCGATGAATCCGTTTTTTATCTACGGTGGTGTGGGTTTAGGCAAAACACATTTAGTGCAAGCTATTGGTAACGCCATTTTAGTAAAACACCCTAATAAACGGGTGCGCTACATTTCTACCGAGAAATTTCTTTCCGATTTTATAACGGCTTTGCAGTCGGAAAAAATTAACGATTTTTCTGCTTTTTATAAAAGCATTGATGTTCTGATTATCGATGACATTCAGTTTTTAACCGGTCGCGAAAAGATGCAGGACATCATATTCCATCTTTTTAACACTCTGCATCAGTCCGGCAGGCAAATTATTCTTTCCAGCGATAAACCTCCAAAAGATTTAGAGGGATTAGACGAGCGTTTAATTTCCCGCTTCCACTGGGGATTAACTCTCGACATAAAACCACCGGATTTCGAAACTCGCATAGCAATACTTAGCCGCAAAGCTCAATCGTACGGTATGGAGCTTTCGATGGACATCCTTGAGTATATCGCATCTAACGTTATATCCAACATCAGAGAGTTAGAGGGCTGCTTAATAAAGCTTTTGGCTGTTTCCAATCTCAGCTCACGTGAAATAGATCTTGAACTTGCAAAAAGTGCGGTAAAAGTTATTTCTACCAACAGACGTGGTTCAGTTTCGATAGATGCAATTACAAAAATAACCTGTGAATTTGTTAAGGTTGACGAAAAGAAGGTTCGGGATAAAACAAGAAAACAAGAAATTGTGGAAGCCCGACAAATCTCAATGTACCTGAGCAAAAAACTTACCGGCGCATCTCTAAAAATGATTGGACTGCATTTTGGAGGAAGGGACCACTCAACGGTTATACACGCTTGCGATACGGTTGATAACAAAATGCTCACCAACAAAAAATTTAGAGAAGTAGTAGAATCCATTCAGAACAAATTGGATCTAAACTACTCTTAGCAAAACAAAAATTTGTGATGTTTTTTATACCTCAATAGAAGCGAGCATAGTGCAGTTGGATGCGGATGCTCGCTTTTTTTTGGTTTAAAGCGATTTTTTTGAAATAAACATTATCCACATAACTGTGTGGATAACTATGGTATAACTGTGGATAACCCACCTGTTGTTAACACTCTGTTAATAAGTACCGTTTATACACAAGTTCTTAACATTTAATTGTTTACAAAATAGTGGTAGAACAGTCTAAAAAGGCCGGATTTGAGGGTTTTCAACGTATCCACAGTGTTATGATTATTATGGGTTATTTTAAATTAATTCTATAACTATAATAGAGGCTGTGTACAACTTTGGTCTGAATAATAATCCACAAAAAAACACTACCAAAAGTCCCAAGATTTTTGTATTTTGCAAGATTGAATGAGGAGTATATCACAATGAAATTTACTGTTAACAGCAAGGTATTAGAAAGAAAGCTTTCGAAAGTTTACCCTGCAGTAACCACAAAAAGTTCCATCACGGAATTAGAGAATTTTCTCATCGAAATTAAGAATGGCGTTTTAACTGTAACCGCTTCCGACATGGAAATTTTTCTTAAAAGTTCGATGAACGTTGACACCGATGGAGAGCTTGTTGCCGTTGTAAAAGCGAAACAGCTTTTGGATGTTGTTCGCGGACTGGATGATATTCAATTAACCATTGAGTACGAGCGTGACTCACGCCTGATTATCAATTACGAAAAAGGTAAATACACGGTACCCTGCGAGTCCAGCAATGCTTATCCTTCAACCGTTGCTGTTGAAGAGGAAAAAGAAATTGAAATTGAAGGTGCTTTTTTAAGGGAAGCTTTCGCACAAACCTCGTTCGCAATAAGCAAAGAATCTATTCGCCCCTCCATGATGGGATTACTTATCGAGTTTTCTTTAGATGGGATTAGATTTGTAGCTACCGATGGGCACCGTATGGTCCGCTTCACGGATAAGTCGAGAACTTTTTCTACCTCAGAAGGTAAAATACTTCCTGAAAAAGCAGTTAATACATTCGGAAAACTCCTTTCTGATGGCTTGATAAATATTTCATTTGGTCTTTCAACCATTACTTTTAAATCAGAAGAATTAGAAATGAGATCGCGACTTATTAATCAGAAATTTCCTGATTACAACAGCGTTATTCCCGTTGACTATAATTTTTCGATGAAGGTTAACAGACAAGAATTTCATTCAGCTGTTAAGCGTATGATGCCTTTTGTTAGTAACGATATCAACCAGATAAAACTTGATATTGGTAAGGATTTTGTTGTTGTATCTGCTTCAGATACCGAAAAAGGTTTTGAAGGTACCGAAAGAGTAAATTGTGAATTCACCGGTGACTCATTGGTTATTGCGTTTAAGGGGCAGTACTTAAACGAAGTACTCAGTCATCTTAATCACGATTCGATATTATTAAAACTTATATCGCCAAGTAAAGCTTGTACCATTGAACCGGAAGTACAGCAAGAAAGTCAAGATTTATTGATTCTTTTGATGCCTATTCGCACCGTTAACTAACTATGATTATAACCGAGCTGGCGCTCAAGAATTTTAAAATTCATCAAAATTCCCGCTTGCAGTTTTCGGATAGAATAAATTACATAGTCGGTGGTAACGGCCAGGGTAAAACAACCATTCTCGAAGCGATTTATTTTTGTTGTACAACAAAAAACTATAAATCGAACTCAGATTCTGAGTTTATAAACTTCGGTGGAGACTCCTACGGAATAACAGGAAAATTCTTTGGAGCAACAGGGCATACGATAGAGATTAATTACTTAAAAACAGAGAGCCGCAGAAAGTATCTTAAAGATATGAAGTCTCCGGGTAAACTCTCTGAGGTAATAGGTAAGTTTCCGGTAGTTTTGCTTACTCCCGAAGATCATTCAATAACTCAAGGGTATGCTGCCGAAAGGCGTAAGTTTGTTGATTCAGTTATCTCTCAAGCAAGTGAATTGTATCTTACCACATTGTTAGATTATAATCGTTTGATTAAACAGCGTAATTCGTTACTTACACAAATAAAGGAAACCGGTAATCCTGCACTTGTATCGCAATTACAGGCGTGGAATGATTCACTGATTAGTTTGGGTTCGCAGCTAATTGAATATAGATTGCAATTTGTGAAAGAATTTATTCCCTCTATAAAACATGCATACAAACAAATCTTAAAAGATAAAGAAATCCCTGCCATTGAATATTTTCCTTTTGATGAACAATCCCCCAACTCACTACAAGAAATTCATCAACTCTTTAAAGCAAAACTTGAGAGCGTGAAGCAACAAGAAATGAGAAGAGGTGTTACTCTTATCGGACCACATCGCGATGATTTTGTTTTTTCAATCAACGGAAATAATCTAAAAAAATTTGGTTCACAAGGGCAGCACAAAACATTTCAAGTGGCACTAAGATTTGCGCAGTATTTTTACATGAAAGAAAAGCTGGGTGTACCGGCAATATTTTTATTAGATGATGTTTTTGGGGAGTTAGATACTGAACGCTCAGTAAGCATCAGTAACGTACTTAAAAGTATTGGTCAGGCTTTTATTACACTCACAGATTTTTCGCACTTCGATTTTATTGGAGTGGAAGAACACGATAAAGTTTTTAACGTAACAAGCGGTGAAGTACTTGCCGTATAGTGAAAAAAAAGAAAGCGATCGTTTTAAAAAGCCGGTATCAATAATGGATGCCTACTTGCAAAGCGAACGATTTGAAAAACTCAGAAAAAAAATGAGTGAATTTGAAGTACACTTTTTTTTCACTGACCTATTTCCCACGTTTAAAGAAAATGTGGAAGCGGTAAGAATAACCAAAGGTACCCTTTACCTAAGCAGTTCCAGCTCGGTATGGAAAAATGAGATAATGTTTCAGCAGCAAGAAATTATTACTAAGCTGAATGAATCAATGGGTGAGGGAACAATTAAAAGAATAAAGTTTATTTAACGTTTTGAATGATTAAAGCATCTTGCTAAACAAAAGGATAACGGCTTATGAGTGCCACACAGCACAACGAGTATAGTGCAAAAAACATTAACGTATTAAAGGGTCTCGAAGCAGTTCGTATGCGCCCGGCGATGTATATAGGCGATGTTGGATCACGCGGTTTACATCACCTTATAAATGAAGTAGTGGATAACAGTATTGATGAGGCACTTGCCGGTTACTGCGATACCATTAATGTAACTATTCACGAAGATGGTAGTTGCTCGGTTGAAGATAACGGACGAGGCATTCCTGTTGATATGCACCCTGAAGAAAAACGCTCTGCGCTCGAAGTAGTTATGACCGTTTTGCACGCAGGCGGAAAGTTTGATAAAGATACTTACAAAGTATCCGGAGGTTTACACGGTGTAGGTGTTTCCTGCGTTAACGCTCTTTCGGAATGGTTATCGGTTGAAGTAAAACGCGATGGCACATTATACCAACAAGAATACGGAAGAGGTGTTCCTAAGTTCGATGTTAAAGAAATAGGAAAACTCAAAAAAGCTTCTACCGGTACTTTGGTAAGATTTATGCCTGATAAAGAAATTTTTAAGGCAACTGAGTTCAGATTCGAAAACGTAGTAGATAGAATGCGGGAGCTCGCATACTTAAACAAACATATTACAATAACCGTAAAAGATGAACGCGAGGGTGGCGAGGAAGCTACTTTCCACTTTAAAGGCGGTATTATTGAGTTTGTTCAGTATTTGGATGAAAACCGAATCTCCATGCACAAAACAGTTTATGTTGAAGGCGAAAAAGACGGAGTGCCAATAGAAGTTTCCTTCCAATACAATAATGGTTTTAACGAAAATGTTTTCTCGTACGTTAACAATATTAATACTCACGAAGGTGGTACCCATTTAGTTGGTTTTAGAA